>JBBSKJ010000364.1:0-2836 GCA_038256475.1 Micropepsales bacterium
GCCCGCACCTCCCAGTCGTCGCCCTCGCCCGGCGGACGCGTCCCTGTCACCGTCACGCTTTCGCTGATCGCTTGCGGGTCGAATGCGAGTACGCCGGCATGCTCTTCCAGCGACACCGGCTCATGCATGTCTTTCCAGGACTTGATGGGCATTGATACCTCCGCCCACAAAACGGTTATTCCATTCGCAGGATAAGCCGGATGCCCGGACATGGCTTTTCTTATCTCGTGCACGCGCACGAGATATTTTTCACGCTCCTGGCCGCGAAGGGAAGATCAGAACCTGCGCGCGCGGTGGCGCGTCAGAAACACTCCAGCCGGACCATGCTGTTCATGCCGGTGGTGGCGCTGCCGCCGCCGGTGCGGATGCAGGGCTGGGGATTGAGGGTGGCGGTGCGTTCAAACACCACCGCCGAGGCGACATAGGTGCGCCCATCCGGCCCGATATCGTGGCCCCGCGACGCCAGCTCGGCCCACTGGCTGCTGGTCAGGCAGACGGCAGGACCCTTGAGCCGCGAACCGGAAAGGGGCTGGGGCTTGCGGCACACGGTTTCTTCTACCAGCACCGGTGGCGCCGCCCGAAGCTGGGTCACCACCACGGTCTGGGATTGCGGCGCGGTCTGTTGCATCACCGGCGCGGGCATGGGCGCGGCTTGCGCCGGCGGCGCGGTGACAACCGGCGCCATTATCACCGGCGCGGCCATAACGGGCGTCGCCGGCACCGTGCGGCGCGGGCGCGGCACGGGCTTTGCCCCCACCGGCACGGCCACCATCTGCGGCAGCTGCGGCGCGTGCAGCACCTGCGCCACCTGGCGCGCCAGCCGGTTCACCGGGGCGCTGCCCGGCGCACCCGCCAGCAGCGGCAGCATCACAGTGACAAGGCCAAGGCTGCTCAAAAGCAAAATCCGCTGGCCGTCCATCTCATGGCGGCGCGGGTCGGCCATGATGGCGCGCATGCGCGAAGTCAGATCGCCCCCCGACACGCCCGCGGTGCAGGCCAAAGACGGCTGCAGATGAAAGCGGCAGATTTTCAGGATTCCTTCGGCATAGGTGCGCGGCGCATTGTGTTCCAGCACCGCCTCGTCACAGGCCCGTTCGCGTTCGGCGATCAGCCGCCCCCCGATCCACCACACCAGCGGGTGAAACCAGAACAGCATCTCCACCAGCATCTGGGCCAAGGCCAGAAGATTGTCGCGGCGGCGGTGATGGCTGATCTCATGCGCCAGCACCGCGCGCATTTCGCTGGCCGAGAGTTTTTCGGCCACGCCGCGCGGCATCAAAATCACCGGGCGAAAGATGCCCACCAGTCCGGGCTCCAGATACGACGCCACCAGCTTGACCGGCACTGACGCGGAGAGGGGTGTCGCCATCTCCAGCGTCTCCGCCCCGCGCAGCACGGCGCGCAAATTCATCCAGCGCATCAGCCACAGCCCGGCCACGCACAGCGCGCCCAGCGCCCACACTGCGATCAGGATTTCGCTGGTGGGCAGAACCTCGGCAGGCGGCGCGATCAGCGACGGCGCGGCAAAACTCCTGGAAGCGGGCAGCAGCGCCTGGGCCGGCGCGGGCAGCGCCGGCAGAAAGCCGCCCAGCTTGACCAGCAGCGACAGCGGGATCAGGAATTTCACGCTTGCCGCGAACCACAGCCAGAAACGGATGCCCGCGCTCTGCCGGCGGAACAGCGGAACCATTGCGGCGATCACCAGCGCGAACAGCGTGGATTGCCACAGATGGTCGATCATGGCGTCTTGTCCGCCATCTGGCGCACCAGCTTTTCGGCTTCCTGCACGTCTGCCAGCGTGACTTTTCCGGTTTCCACCAGGTGCGTCATCACCGGCTGGGTGCGTCCGCCGAACAGCGCCAGCAAATCATCGACCAGGCGGCGCTGGGCGGCGTTGCGCGACACCGCCGCTTCATAGATATGCGCATTGCCGATTTTCTTCAGGCGGGTGACCGCCTTCTTGCCTTCCAGCCGCACCACCGTGGTCTGGATGGTGGTGTAGGCGGGGCGGCCCTTCTTGGGGAATTCTTCCTGGATTTCGCGCACCGAGCGCGCGCCCCCGGTCCACAGCGTCTCCATGATGGCCAATTCCAGCTTGGTCAGGCGCGGCGGAGCCATGGAAAGATTCCTACTATGAGCATGGGTTTTGTACCGCAAGCCCCGGGGCCTGTCGATCCCTTGTGCGCCTCCTTGGGCCATGTTACAAACTACTATCTGCATAGTAGGTGACGCATGAAGCCTTTCGCACCGGTGGCTCTCTCCCTCCTCCTGGCCCTGCCCGCCGCCGCCCAAAACGCGCCCGTGCCCCAGCCGCCCGCTTCCAGCGCCGATGAAGTCACCGTCACCGGGGCGCGCGAAGCGGCGATCGCCAAATTCGTCGAGACCCGCGCCGCCGCCACCCGCTTTGCCGGCAAGATCGCCCGCTGGCAGGCGCGCATCTGCCCCAAGGTTTACGGCATCCCCGACAACTACGCCAAGTTCGTCACCGACAAGGTAAAGGAAGTGGCCAAGGAAGCCGGCGCCAGAACCAATGTCGATCCGGCGTGCAAGATCAACATCCAGATTATTTTCACCACCAGCCCGCAGGCGCTGATGGACAATATCCGGAAAGAACATCCCGTCTATCTGGGCTATCACGACAACAGCAGCCAGGCCGAGCAGATGACGCAGTTGAAGCGCCCGGTGCATGCCTTCTACACCACCCAGACCGCCGACTACCGCGGCAACCGCCAGATCGATACCAAAAGAAGAAATGGCATCACGCTGGATATGTGGTGGCTCCCCATTCCCACGCCGACGCTCTCCGCGCCGTCCCAATCATTCATGACGACCATGA
>JBBSKJ010000365.1:0-2825 GCA_038256475.1 Micropepsales bacterium
AAAACCCTGCTGGACGTGCATGGCGCGGTTTCCGAAGAAGTCGCCCAGGCGATGGCGCTGGGTGCATTGAAGCACTCTCATGCTGATATCGTCATCGCCGTCACCGGTATCGCCGGGCCCGGCGGCGCGACCGAAACCAAACCGATCGGGCTTGTCCATATCGCCATTGGGCGCAAGGACGGCGCGGCGGTTCATCGCGCTTTTGAATTCGGCGACATCGGCCGCACCGAAGTGCGGCTGGCCACGCTGGATGCCGCGCTGGAGTTATTGTCCCAGCTGGTTTGACGCCGCCAACTGGTCATGGGCGATCTGCTGCAGCGCTTTGGTCTGGGTTTTGGAAAAGCCCATGTCATCCGCCACGGTTTCATTCTCGCCCAATGACAGCGGGTCCTTGCCTGTCACCTTACCGAACACCAGCAACGCTTCCAGATAATAGCCGTAAACGCTGCCGTGGTAATGGTCGTGGGTCCACAGATCGACCTTGCCCGGCGCGATCCCGTCATAGGGATTATCATCGGCCACGCCCGCGGCAAAGGCGCGGTTCCACGCCAGGCCCACCGGCACCACGCCGGTCGCCTTGGCGTTCTGCGCCGCCTGGGCGTAACCGGCCGCCACATCGATCCCCATCTGGCTGATGGGCTTGCCGCTCCACGGCTTGTCGGGCGGATAGGTCTGGTCGGCACGGCTCCAGGTCGCGGTCAGCCAGATATCAGCCTTGGCATTCCTGGCGCGGAACATGTCGGTCATCTGTTTGGCCGAAGACACCAGCAGCGCCGGATCGCCCGGCTTGTCCCGGTCCATGGTGGAATAGCCGTGCATCACCACCACGTCCCACGGCTTGTCGATCAGCGCGCGCTTTTCAGCGTAATGAAAATCCAGTCCCCTGCCGCCGACCGTCTCCACGCTGACATCGTAATTCAGGCCCGCCTGCTGCGAGAAGGCCTTGAAGATCGCCGGCACGCCGCCCACCCGCTTGCCCTTGGCGTCGGGGCCATTGAGATCGGTGACAGTCTCGGTCCTGTAGCGATGCGCCGGTGAGCCCGCGCCGAAGGTGAAGCTGTTGCCCACGAACAGGATGGTCTTTGTATCCTGGGCCTGAACCGGCGTTGCCAGCAGCAGCGCGGCAACCAGAAGCATCTTCCTCATGCGGCATTCCCCTTTTCCTGCATCGTTTTTGCCCGCGCCTCAAAGGCGTCTGTCATTTTCAGCATGACTTTTTCAAACTTGGCACCCGCCACGCCATGCAGCAACCGGCTTTTGAATTCGAACTGGATGGAAAATTCGATGTCGCAACCCTGCCCTTGCGGGATGAAGCGCCAATGGTTCTCCAGCGTCTTGAACGGCCCTGCAATCTGGGCGACATCGACCCGGCGCATCACCGGATCGAGCCTGATGTCGCTGGTATAGCGTTCGCGCAAGGCGCCATAGCCCACCGCCATTTCCGCCGTCAGATGGTTTTCGCCGCGCGACAGCACACGCAGCGCCACGACCCAGGGCAGGAATTGCGGATAGCTTTCGACGTCCGACACCACCGCATACATCAACTCCGCAGGGTAAGGAACGTGGCGGGTCTCGCGATGGGCGATCATTTTTCTATTGGTCGCGGCTTGCGCGAAAATCGCAGTCGATTTTCACGCAACCGCTCCCGGGGCCCGCGCGGCCTGCTGGCTGAGCCGGGCGGCTTTGAGCGCGGCGAAATCGCTGTCGGCATGATAGGACGAACGGGTCAGCGGCGATGCCGAGACCATCAGGAAGCCCTTGGCGCGGGCGATGCTTTCCAGCCCGGTGAATTCCTCCGGCGTCCAGAAACGTTCCAGCTTGGCGTGCTTTTTGGTCGGCTGCAGATACTGACCAATGGTAAGGAAATCGACGCGTGCCGCGCGCAGGTCATCCATCACCTGCATGATCTCTTCGCGGCTTTCGCCCAGACCGACCATCAACCCGGACTTGGTAAAGCCTGTCGGCATCAGCTCCTTGGCTTTTTCCAGCAGGCGCAACGACGCGAAGTAACGCGCGCCGGGGCGGATATTCAGATAAAGCCGCGGCACGGTTTCCAGATTGTGGTTGAAGACTTCGGGCTGCGCCGCCATCACGGTTTCAATCGCGCCGTCCTTGCGCAGGAAGTCAGGCGTCAGGACTTCGACGCTGGTGCCCGGGCTGGTGGCATGAATGGCGTTGATCACGCGCGCGAAATGTTCGGCGCCGCCATCGGCCAGATCGTCACGGTCGACCGAGGTGATCACCACATGGGCCAGGCCCAGGGTCTTCACGCCATTGGCGACATTGGCGGGCTCATCGGAATCCAGCGGCGCGGGCAAGCCGGTCTTCACATTGCAGAAGGCGCAGGCGCGGGTGCAGGTGTCGCCCATGATCATCATGGTGGCGTGGCGCTTGGTCCAGCACTCCCCGATATTGGGACAGGCCGCTTCCTCGCACACGGTGTGCAGCTTGTTGGCGCGCACTACCTCGCGGGTGGCGACATATTCGCGGGACACCGGCGCCTTGACCCGAATCCAGTCCGGCTTGCGCTGGATGTCATTGTCCGGCCGGTGGGCCTTTTCGGGATGGCGCGGCGCAACGGTGTTGATGACGATGGTCATGGCGGAGATATAGACGCTGAATTCCGGAAAATCACCAAGCCGGGGGGCGCACCAGCTCTGCGTTATGGGAATAATATCCTAATATTATATTTGCCGTACCACGACCCTTTGGAAACTTAACATATGTTGCTTCGTTAATAACGTATCGCCCAGATCACATCAGGTACGGCGGCTGAGAGACATTCGGGACAGACACTTGAACGCTGTCCGCGCTCCCATTCAGAG
>JBBSKJ010000366.1:0-2822 GCA_038256475.1 Micropepsales bacterium
AACCGGCGCGTTCTGCGCCTTCAGGGCGTGCAGGATGCGCCGTGCCAGTTCGGCCTGAAGGCGGCTGGGCGATGTAACGGCTGGTTTGGCCATACCCGCAATTTGATCTTTCACGGCTGAAAAAACAATGTCACCTCTTCAAGAGGTCTTTCGCGGCTGCAAAATTGCTCCGTCGGGAACTTCCGGCCTAGGATTACTTCAACAAGAATAAGAATCGCGGGTTGGGGAACCAGCAATGTCAGAACAGCGTGCGCTTAGCCGTCGCCGCTTGCTTGCATCGGTCGCGGCGCTGCCGATCCTGGCGGTCACCGCTGACGGGCGCAGTATTTCAGGACATCTGCCTTGGTCGCCTTTCGCGGGCGAACCACCCAAGCCGGTCAATCCGCTGGGCTGGTATTTTCTCAATCCGGGCGAGGTGGCGGCCATCGAAGCCATCGTCAATCGCCTGATTCCCGGTGACGAACTTTCGCCCGGCGGCAAGGATTGCGGCTGTGCCGTTTATATCGACCGGCAGCTGGCGGGGCCGTTCGGGCAGGGGGCGCAACTATACAACAAGCCGCCATTCCGCCCCGGCCTGCCGACGCAAGGGTATCAGGGCGACCTTTCGCCCGCCGGGCGCTATCGCTTGGGGCTGCGGGCGCTGAACGATTACACCCACACCACCTACAAGCGCGGCTTCGCAGGGCTGACGCCCGCGCAGCAGGACGCGGTGCTGGCGGGGATGGATGGTGGCAAAATCGCGCTGAAGCTCAAGCCCGGTTTCAGCACCAAGGAATTCTTCGAGATGGTGCTGCAGAACACCATGGAGGGCTTCTTCGCCGACCCGCTCTATGGCGGCAACCGCAACATGGCATCGTGGAAGATGATCGGCTTTCCCGGGGCGCGCTATGACTATCGCGACCATATCGACAAGCACAATGTGCGCTATCCGCGCCCGCCGGTGTCGATTTATTCGGCGGAAGGCTGACGATGGCCAAGCTGCTGCCCAAGCGCGACGCGGTGATCATCGGCCTGGGCTGGACCGGCTCCATCCTGGCGCAGCAGCTGACCGAGGCGGGGCTGAATGTCGTGGCCATCGAGCGCGGGCCGTGGCGCGACACCGCCACCGATTTCAACATCGCCTATATGCAGGATGAGCTGCGCTACGCCATCCGCAAGGAGCTGTTTCTCAAGCCCAGTGTCGAAGCCATGACCATGCGCAACAACGCCTCCCAGACGGCGATGCCGATGCGCGATTACGGTTCTTTCCTGCCGGGCGACGGCGTGGGCGGGGCCGGGGTGCACTGGAACGGCCATACCTGGCGCTTTTGGAGCAGCGATTTTTCCATCCGCAGCCACCTGGTGCAGCGCTATGGCGCCGCCAAGCTGAAAGGCTTGCAGCTTCAGGACTGGGGCGTGACCTGGAACGAGATCGAACACAGTTTCGATCAGTTCGAATATGTCTGCGGCATTTCCGGCAAGGCGGGCAATCTGGGCGGCAAGATCGTGCCCGGCGGCAATCCGTTCGAAAGCGCGCGGGCCCGCGACTACCCCACCCCGCCGATGAAGATGCCCTATGCACCAACGCTTTTCGCCCAGATGGTCAAGGAGCAAGGCTATCATCCGTTCCCCACCCCCTCAGCCAACCTGTCCACGGCCTATGTCAATCCGCTGGGGGTGCGGATGGGGCAATGCACCTATTGCGGCTTTTGCGAGCGTTTCGCCTGCGGCAATTACTCAAAGGCCTCACCGCAGACCACCATCCTGCCGGTGCTGATGAAAAAGCCGAACTTCGAGCTGCGCACCGAATGCGAAGTGCTGAAGGTGAACCTGACGCCCGACGGCAAGATGGCCAGAAGCGTCACCTATGTGGATGCCAAGGGCGTGGAGTATGAGCAGCCCGGCGATATCGTGGTGGTCTGCGCCTATGCGCTGATGAATGTGCGGCTGATGCTGCTGTCCAGGATCGGCACCCAATACGACCCCGTCACCAGCAAGGGCACGGTGGGGCGCAACTATTGCTACCAGACCGGCTCAGGCGCGCGGATGTATTTCGAAGGGCGGCATTTCAATCCCTTCATCGGCGCCGGCACGCTGGGCCAGACCATGGACGATTTCAACGGCGATGCCTTCGACCATGGCCCGCTGGATTTCCTGGGCGGCGGCGGGATCAATTGTATCGTCACCAACGGTCGGCCGATCAGCAACCGTCCCACCGCGCCGGGAAGCCCGCGCTGGGGGGCGGGCTGGAAGAAGGCCACGATCGAGGGTTACAACAGTTCGATGGGCTTTTCGGCCCAGGGTTCGTCCTATCCGGTGCGGGAGAATTATCTCGACCTCGATCCCACCTATACCGACCGCTTCGGGCGGCCGCTGCTGCGCATCACCTTTGATTTTCCCGACAACGACATCCGCATGTCGCATTTCATGTCGGACCAGCTGGAACGCATCGCCAAGCCCTTTGGCGCGAAAGTCACGACCGTGTCGCGGGTCAGAAAGGGCTGGAATGCGGTGCCCTATCAGAGCACCCACAATACCGGCGGCGCCATCATGGGCAGCGATCCGCGGACCAGCGCGGTGAACAAGTATCTGCAAAGCTGGGACGTTCCCAACGTCTTTGTGGTCGGCGCGTCGGCCTTTGCCCACAATGCCGGCATGAATCCCACCGGCACGGTGGGGGCGCTGGCTTATTGGGCGGCCGAGGCCATCACCAGCAAGTACATCAAGAGTCCCGGCAAGCTGGTGCCTGCATGAGGCGGGTTTTTCTGGTCGCCCTGTTCGTCGCGCTTTGCGGTGCCGCCAGCGCTGCCTCGGTGGATGCGGGCCGCTATCAGTCGGTGCTG
>JBBSKJ010000367.1:0-2815 GCA_038256475.1 Micropepsales bacterium
CGCGACCTGTCCATCGGTTTGCATCGCATACACGCGGTTCTCGAAGACCTCTCTGGCGACTCATAGTAGCTTCCCGCCGGGCGAGTTTATTATGGTCGCACGGCGAGGCGCTACGCGTTCGCCGCTGCTCCGGAGGGCAGGTTGTGGCAGAAAATTCCGGTCCGCAATGGTGCAAACGTTTTCCCTGCAGCACCTCGCTGAACGATCTGCTGCCGGACTTCGGCGATTCCTGCCGCGCGTTCATTTCCCAATTGAAAAAGGTCGGCGCCACCGTCTCCGTCGCCACCACCTACCGCCCGGTCGAGCGCGCCTATCTGATGCATCGGTGCTGCATGGTGGGAAACAGCGGCCAGGATCCGCACTCCGTGCCGCCGATGAAGGGCGTGAAGATCGACTGGGCCCATGGCGGGTCGACGCTGAAGGCGCGTGAAGCCGCCCGAAGAATGATGGCGGCGTATCACATCGCCTTTCCGGCGGCCCTGACCAGCCGACACACCCAGCGCCGCGCCATAGACATGACCATCGGCTGGAAGGGCACGCTGAAGATCACCGACTTCAACGGCAAGAGCCACAGCATTTCCACCGGCCCACGCAATGGCTCCAATCCGCAGCTGATCGCGGTGGGCAAAACTTTCGGCGTGATCAAATTGGTTTCGGATCCGCCGCACTGGTCCGACGACGGCCGTTAAAGGCGCCCCTCATGCTGAGCTTGTCGAAGCATCACCCTTCGACGAGCTCACCCTTCGACGGGCTCAGGGTGAGGTTCTTATATGTCTTCGATCACCGGCTTTGCCGCCAGCCGCGCCACCTTGCGGGCGGCATGTTCGATATGATCCAGCCGCCGTCCCAGGACTTCCATCGCGGCGCTGCCATGCAGGTCGGCAAAGCCATGCCGGGGCAGCGCGGTTTCCTTCTCGTCGGGCACGGTATCGGGCTGCAACAGATTCACCACCCGCTCGCGCACCTCGCTGATGGCGACATCGGCGGCATCGGTGTCCAGTTCCTTCGCCCGCAGCTTCACCAGCACAGGCATGGACGACAGGTCCGACGCCAGCAGGTAATTGGCGCCCAGCAATTCGCCCAGTGACGCCAGCGCCCGGCGATTGGCGTTGGGCTCATCCGCCAGCCTTCGTATGGCGCCGGAAAGCTGCGCCACCGCGTCCAGCGTCTGTTTGCGCGCCAGCCGGTAACGCTGGCGGCCATGCTCCAGCCGCAGCGCCGCATCGGCAAAGGCGGCGTCGGCGGCCAGCAAACCGCGCACCGTGCGCGGCATGTCTTCGCGCTCCCAGTTGGGCAGCAGATAGCTGAAGGCCCAACTCAGTCCCGCGCCGATCAGCGTGTCCACAATCCGCTCGAAGAACTGGGCGTCCACCGACGGGCCGACGAAATGCAGCAGCAGCAGCGCCGAGATCGATGCGCCCACCGCGGTGATGCGGTAGGCCACCAGGCCATAGGCATGGCTGGTGCCCACCGCCAGCACGATCAGCAGCAGCAGCACCGGCGCGGGCATTGTGTTGATGAAGGTGACGGCCAGGGCGCAGCCGATCAGGGTGCCGGTGACACGGTCCCAGCGGCGTTGCCGCGTCACGCTGTAATTGGCGCGCATGATCAGGGCGATGGTCAGCAATATCCAGTTGGCCTGGGCAAAACGCGGAAAGGCGATGGTGATCACAAGGCCCGCGGTCATGGCCAGCGACAGGCGCACGGCATAGCGGAAGGCCGGCGCGCGCCAGCGAAGCTGCCGCAGCAAAAGACCGGGGCCGCGCGGCCCGTCCTGGCGGAAAAGGTCCAGGTCCAGGCCCGTCGCCACGGTGCTGGGCTCGGTCGCATCGTCCAGCGCCGTGGCCAGCGCGCCGACATAGGTGTCCGCCAATACCAGCTTGTGGGCAGTGGCGGTGAAGGCATGGATCACCGGATCGTGCGGCGCGGAGGCTTGCGCGGCGCGGATCATCTCCTCTAGCTGGCGGCTTTCCTCGGCATGGCGCAGCGGCACGGTATGACCATGCCGGGAACGCAGCGCCAACGTGAGGTGCTCAATCTCGTCGGCCATCTGGTGCACGAAGGCGTTCAATCGCCACATCAGGTCGCGTTGCGGCGCATTGCGCAGGGCTTCAAGGTCCGCGTCACTGGACAGAACCGTCTCGAACGCGTCCAGCAGCGCGATCAGCGTGTCGATGCGCTTGAGCTGCATGCGGTGGTTGCGGCGGGCGAACAGGCTGTCGCGGGCCGCCTGCAACTTGTCCGCCAGCGCGGCATGGGCGTCGATCAAGGCCCGGAAGGTGCCGGGGCCATCCGCATCCGGATTGTAGAGCGCGGCCTTGGCGCGCAGATATTCGGCAAAGGCCCGCATCGCCTCGGCCAGCAGCAGCCGTCGGGCCCGGTCGTCGAACAGCCAGGCCGAGAATACGGCATAGGTGGTGTAGGTGAGGGCGCCGCAGACAAACAGGATCAGGTGATCGGCGGCATCCGAAACGGTGCGGAAATGCTCTCCCATGGCGAAGACGAAGGCCAGCACGCAGGTCATGCCCAGGCTCAGCACCCATTTGCCATAGGCCGAGATCAGACCCACCCAGAATCCGGTGAAGGCGACGGCGGCGATAAAGACCAGGGGCGAGAAGCGCGTGAAGGATGCCAGCGCGGTGAAGAAACAGGCGCTGAGAAAGGCAAAGCCCATGATCCAGACCTTCTGGCGCAGGGGATCGGTACGGTCGCTGATGGAAACACAGACCGCGCCGGTGGCGGCGGCGATGCCGGCGGTAAAGCCCAGCGCCAGCCCGGCGCCCAGCCCGGTGACGCCGACGCCGATGGCGACCGA
>JBBSKJ010000368.1:0-2808 GCA_038256475.1 Micropepsales bacterium
AGGCGTCGAGACGTTGCACAGCGCGGCGCATCGCGTGATGCCCGACCGTATCGAGACCGGCACCTATGCCATCGCCGCCGCCATTGCCGGCGGTGATGTCGAACTGGTGGGGGCGGCGCCCGACACCATCGCCTCGCTTAACGCGCTGCTGATCAAATGCGGCGCGACCATCACCGCCACCCCGCGCGGCATGAAAGTGCACATGAATGGCGCGCAGCCCAAGGCGTCGGACATCACCACCGCGCCCTATCCCGGCTTTCCCACCGATCTGCAGGCCCAGATGATGGCCCTGATGGCGGTGGCCGACGGCACATCGGTGATCAAGGAAAAGATTTTCGAGAATCGCTTCATGCATGTGCCGGAACTGGCGCGCATGGGCGCGCAGGTGCGCATCGATGGCGATACCGCGACGGTGCGCGGCGTCGAAAAACTCAAAGGCGCGCAGGTGATGGCGACCGATCTGCGTGCGTCCGTCAGCCTGGTGCTGGCGGGCCTGGCGGCGGAGGGCGAAACCGTGGTGGGCCGGATTTATCACCTGGATCGCGGCTTTGACCGGCTCGAGGAAAAGCTCTCCCGTGTCGGTGCCGACATAGCGCGGGTCAGCGAATGAGCGGGCTGAAGCTGGCGGCTGCCGATGCCGAGGACCTGGAGATACTGTCGGCGCGGCTGCAGGACGCCGTGGGACAACTCAAGAATTTCACCTGGCTGCCGAAAAAGCGCCGCTTCGCGGCGGTGGTGAACCGGCTGCAATGGGAAGCGGGCGGCAAGACGCGCGTGCGCGCCGGGCTGCACTTCGACGGCGTGCTGAAGGTTCAGTCGCAGAGGGTCAAGCTGGGCGCCGGCGATGCCGTTGTATCCTTGCTGGCGGTGCGTTTTGAGCCCAATGGTGCCAAAGAAAATGGTGAAGGCGACCCGGGCGGTGCGATCGAGATCGTGCTGGCGGGCGGCGGCGCCATCCGTTTGACGGTGGAATGTATCGATGCCGAACTGGCCGACCTGACCGGCCCCTGGGCGGCGCGGGCAAAGCCTGATCACGAGGCTGGCGATGGCGCGTAGGCTGAATGCCGCCGACACGAATTTCGCGGTGGATTTCCAAAAGCTGCTTTTCGCCGCGCGCGAGGAAGAAGAAGACGTCGCGCAGGTGGTCAAGGCGATCATTGCCGATGTGCGAAAGCGCGGCGATGCGGCGTTGGTCGAACTGACCAACAAGTTCGACAAGGCGGGCGTTACCGCCCAGACGCTGAAACTGTCGGTCGCCGAGATCGAAGCGGCGCTGGTCAAGGTCAGCAAGGCGCAGCTTGAAGCGATTGAAACCGCGGCCCGCCGGATCGAGGCCTATCACAAGCGGCAATTGCCCACCGATGAACGCTTCACGGATGAGACCGGCGCGGTACTCGGCTGGCGCTGGACCAGTGTGGACAGTGTGGGTCTGTATGTGCCGGGTGGCACGGCCTCTTATCCGTCCTCGGTGCTGATGAACGCCATTCCGGCTAGGGTCGCCGGCGTGAAGCGCATTGTGATGGTGACGCCTGCCAGCGGCGGCAGCATCAGTCCGCTGGTGCTGGCGGCGGCGCGCCGCGCCGGCGTGTCGGACATCTACCGCATTGGCGGGGCGCAGGCGGTGGCGGCGCTGGCCTATGGGACGCAAAGCATCATAGCGGTGGACAAGATCGTTGGGCCCGGCAATGCCTATGTCGCGGCCGCCAAGCGCGAAGTATTCGGTCAGGTGGGCATAGATTCCATCGCCGGACCATCCGAAATCCTGGTGATCGCGGATGGCCAGAACGATTCGGAATGGATCGCCGCCGATCTTCTGAGCCAGGCAGAGCATGACGCCTCATCGCAGAGTGTCCTGATTACCGATGATGCGGCATTCGCGGACAGGGTTGCTGAAGCGGTCACCCGCCAGCTCGCTATTTTGCCGCGCAAGGCTATCGCCACGAAAAGCTGGAACGATAATGGCGCCATTATTACGGTGGCCAAGCTGGATGACGCCGCGCCGCTGGCCGACGCCATCGCGCCCGAGCATCTGGAAATCGCCACCGCTGACCCGGAAGGTTTTTCCAAAAAGGTGCGCCATGCCGGTGCCATATTCTTGGGACGGCACACGCCTGAAGCAATGGGCGACTATATCGCCGGGCCGAACCATGTGCTGCCGACCTCGCGCACGGCGCGGTTTTCGTCGGGCCTGTCGGTGCTGGACTATATGAAGCGCACCACCTTGCTGAGCCTGGATGCCAAAAGCATGGCCGCCATCGGCCCCGATGCCCTGATTTTGGCGGAGTCCGAAGGGCTGGAAGCGCATGCCCGTTCGATCTCCGCCCGCCTGAACCGCAAGGACTGACCGTGGATTTCCGGCTGTCGGCGATCACCCTCGACGAAGCCAGTGTGGTCTCCCGCAGCCGTGCCATCGAGCAGGAACGCGAAGTGGCGATTTGCGACCTTTTGGAGCAGAACAGCTTCCGCCTGATCAATTCGGTTGGCGGACCCTATCAGCTCACACTGGGGCTGGAGGAAAACCGCCTGGTGATGGACTTGCGGCTGCAGGACGGCGCGCCGCACGCCCGGGTGATGCTGTCGCTGATGCCCTTTCGCAAGGTGGTGAAGGATTATTTCCTGATCTGCGAAAACTACTACAAGGCCATCCGTACCGCGCCGCCTTACCAAATCGAGGCGCTCGACATGGCGCGCAAGACTTTGCACGACGAAGGGGCCAGCGAGCTGCGCAAGCGGCTGGACGGCAAGATCGAAACCGACTTCGACACCGCCCGGCGGCTGTTTACGCTGCTTTGTGTTCTGCAGATGCGG
>JBBSKJ010000369.1:0-2789 GCA_038256475.1 Micropepsales bacterium
AATCGGCGTTCTCGCCAGCACCGTGGGCCTTGTTTATTACCTGCGCCTGACCGCCATCATGTTCTTCGATGAACCGGCGCCGGCGCTGGACAAGGGCCGCGCCTTTGGTTCGACCGCCATCATGCTGGCTTCGGGCGCGGTGACGCTGGTGCTGCTCGTTGCCCCGTCGCCGCTGATCAACGCCGCCGATGCGGCGGCAAAGGCGCTGCTTCCTTGAACACGTGGCCCCAGGGCTATGCCTTGGCGCGTCACGCCGAGCTGGATTCCACCAACAGCGAAGCGCGCCGTCTTGCCGAAAAAGGTGAAGCGGGCCCCTTGTGGATCATGGCCGAAAAGCAAACCGCCGGCCGTGGCCGCCGCGGCCGCAGCTGGGAAACCCTGAACGGAAATCTTGCCGCCACGCTGTTGTTGCGCCCGGGCGCGCCGCCCGGTCCGGTGGCGCAACTGTCCTTTGCCGCTGCGCTCTCGGTGGCCGATGTGGCGTCGCATTTCGCGCCCAAGGCATCTGTTACCGTCAAGTGGCCCAATGATGTGCTGGTCGAGGGCAAGAAAGCCGCCGGCATTCTGCTGGAGTCCGGTGACGGCCCTGAAGGCGTATGGCTGGCCGTGGGTATCGGTATCAACCTGGCCGCTGCGCCCGAAGGAACCGAATTTCCCGCCACCGCGCTTGCTGATTTCGCGGCCCCGCCATCGCCGGATGAGGCCCTGACCCTGCTCGCAGGGCGCTTCGCCCACTGGTATGCTGGCTGGATGAGCGGCGGTTTTGAGACATTGCGCACGGCCTGGCTGGCGCGGGCCGGCGGGCTCGGCCTTCCCATCCGCGCCCGGCTGCCGCACGAGACCCGCAATGGCGTGTTCGAAGGCATCGACGCCAGCGGCGCGCTGCTGCTGAACGAGCAGGGCAGGGTTTCGGCAATCGCGGCGGGCGAGGTATTCTTCTGATGCTGCTCGCCATCGATGCCGGCAATACCAACATCGTCTTCGCCGTCTATGACGGCAAAGAGGTTCGTGCCGAATGGCGCACGATCACCGACAAGACGCGCACGGGCGATGAATATGCCGGAATACTCTCGCCCCTATTGCAGATTCAGGGCTTGGCCTTTGGCGATATTTCGGAAGCGATCATCGCCACGGTGGTGCCGGCGGCCCTGTTCGACCTGCGCCAGCTCTGCCGAAAATACTTTAAGTGCGAGCCGTTGGTTGTGGGTGATCCGGAGCTCGATCTTGGGATCAAGGTGAATGTCGATCGACCGGAAGTTGTCGGCGCCGACCGGCTCGTCAACACCATCGCGGCGCATGAACGGTATCAGGGCGCCCTGATCGTGGTGGATTTCGGCACGGCCACGACGTTCGACATTGTGACAGCGAATGGCGATTACGAAGGCGGCGTTATCGCGCCCGGCGTGAACCTCTCTGCCCAGGCTTTGCACAGCGCGGCTGCGATGCTGCCCCGGGTCGCGATATCGCGTTCCCAAAGTGTTATCGGCAAAGACACAGTTCCGGCGATGCAGTCCGGCCTCTACTGGGGCTATATCAGCCTGATTGAGGGACTGGTGAAGCGCATCAAGGAGGAATTCGGCGCGCCGATGACGGTGGTTGCGACCGGCGGCCTCGCAAATGTGTTTCACGCCCAGACAGAGGCCATTGACCATTACGATCCCGACCTGACCATGCGCGGGCTGATGCTGATTCATAGCGCCCAAAAGGCAAAAAAGGCCTGATGGATCGCTTTTCTACCAAGGATGAATTGGTCTTCCTGCCGCTTGGCGGTTCGGGCGAGATCGGCATGAATTTCAATGCCTATGGCTTCGGCCCGCCTGACGACCGGCAATGGATCATCGTCGATTGCGGCGTGCTGTTCGGCCGCGAAGGCAGCGCGCCGGGCGTCGACATGCTGATGCCCGACATCCGCTTCCTGGCGGAGCAGCGGGAGAATGTGCTGGGCATCATCGCCACCCATGCGCATGAAGATCATATCGGCGCCATCGCGCCCTTGTGGCCGTCGCTGCGTTGCCCGATTTATGCCACGCCCTTCACTGCCCGGCTGATCACCGGCAAGCTGGACGAGGCGGGGCTGTCCTCCCAAGTCCATGTCAAGGAAGTGCCGGTCGGCGGCCAGCTCACCCTGGGGCCCTTCACATTGGATTTCATTTCCATCACCCATTCGATCCTAGAGCCCAACCTGCTGGCGATCCGCACGCCCTTGGGCGTGGTGGCCCATACCGGCGACTGGAAGATCGATCCCAATCCCATGCTGGGCGAGGCGACCGACGCCGCCGCGCTGGAAGCCCTCGGCAATGAAGGCGTGCTGGCGCTGGTCTGCGATTCCACCAATGCGCTGGTGCCCGGCAGTTCAGGCTCGGAAAGCAAGGTGCGCGAAAGCCTGACCGAGCTGATCGGCACGCTGAAAGGCCGGGTCGCGGTAACAGGCTTTGCCTCCAACGTCGCGCGGCTGGACACGGTCGCCCGCGCCGCCAAGGCGCATGGCCGCCGCATCGCGCTGGTCGGGCGTTCGATGCAGAAGATGGTCAGCGCCGCGCGAGAGACCGGATACCTGAAAGACTTTCCGCAGGTGCTGGACGAGACCGAGGTCGCCGACATGCCGGCACACAAGGTGCTGTATCTGTGCACCGGCAGCCAGGGCGAGCCGCGCGCCGCGCTGGCCCGCATCGCTGCCGACAATCATCCCCATGTGCATCTGGCGCAGGGCGACACCGTGATTTTCTCCAGCCGCGTCATTCCCGGCAACGAGCTGGCCATCGGCGAAATGCAGAACAGCCTGGCGGCGC
>JBBSKJ010000370.1:0-2762 GCA_038256475.1 Micropepsales bacterium
CAGCCGACGGTGGCGGGTATGCGCATGGCTTCGCAGAATGCGGACTGGGCCGCCGCGGCGAAGAATGATTTTTATGTCCTCTTCATCGACCAGCCGGGCGCCGAGACCTGGCCGATCACCGCCACCGTGTTCATCCTGATGTACAAGAATCCGCCCGACCAGCAGGCGACCACCGCCGCGCTGAAGTTCTTCCAGTGGGGCATGGAGAAGGGCGACAAGCTCGCCCTCGGCCTGGACTATGCGCCGCTGCCGGAAAACGCCATCAAGGCGGTGCAGACGCACTGGTCGAATATTCAGGGCTCCGGCTTCTAAAGTTCGAAAAGGTTATCCCCAACTTGAGGCCGGCCCGGGCAGCCCCGCGCCGGCCTTTTTCATGGAGGAGTGATGCTTCACGGAATTGCGGGCCAACCCGGCTTAATGTCTTGCACGTTATTATAACGCGGCTTAGGTTTCCGGCGATGAAACCCGAGCTTCTGGTTGAGCTTTACGATGTCGCCCGGCTGATGCGCACCCGGTTCGACCGCTGGGCGCGCACCTATGGCATGACCCGCGCCCAAGGGGTGATTCTGGCGCGGCTGTCCCGCCAGCCCGGCATGACCCAGAACGAAATGGCGGCTATTTGCGAAGTGGAGCCCATCACGGTGGGCCGCTTGGTCGACCGGCTGGAAGCGCGGGGCCTGCTGGAGCGCCGTCTCGATCCTGCCGATCGCCGTATCCGCCGCTTGCATCTGCTCCCGGCGGCACAGCCGATCCTGGCGGAAATTCAGCGCTACAAGAACGATCTGCATGCCGAGCTGACCGACGGCCTGGATGAAGCGGCCGTCGACAAGGTGATCGACGTGCTGCTCCACATGAAGGCGCGCATGACCACCGAGCCCGCGGCCCGAATCGCGGCGGCGGGCGAATAGATGCCCCAGAACGCTTTTATTTTCTCTGGGTTGGCAAAGCCGGATTCTTTCATAGAATGCCGCGCGCAAGCACAGGCAATTTTTGCGCCTGTATCGGACGCCGCTGCCTTTCGCCGCCGGCGCAACTCCTAAGATGGTGGACTAAAATGAAAACTGCATTCATTGGCCTGGGCGTGATGGGTTACCCGATGGCGGGCCATCTGAAAAAGGGCGGCCATGACGTCACGGTCTATAACCGCAATCCCGAAAAGGCCAAGCAGTGGGTCGCCGAGTATGCCGGCAAGTCCGCACCGACGCCGGCCGAAGCCGCCAAGGACCAAGAAATCGTTTTTTGCTGCGTGGGCCGCGATTCCGACCTGCGCCAGGTGACGCTGGGCGAGAATGGCGCGTTCGGCGCCATGAAGAAGGGCGGGCTGTTCGTCGACCACACCACGGCCAGCGCCGACATCGCGCGCGAGCTGGCGGCGGAAGCGGAAAAGCGCGGTTTTGATTTCGTCGATGCGCCGGTCTCCGGCGGCCAGGCGGGTGCGGTCAATGGCAAGTTGGGCATCATGTGCGGCGGCAGCGAAGCAGCTTTCGCAAAAGCCGAACCGGTGATGGCTGTTTATACCAAGGTCGCCAAGCGGCTGGGCCCGGCGGGTTCGGGTCAGCTCACCAAGATGGCCAACCAGATCTGCATCGCCGGCATCGTACAGGGCATGGCGGAAGCCTACAGCCTGATGCGGGCCGCCGGCCTGGACATCGAAGCGGTGACGGAAGTGATTTCCAAGGGCGCGGCCCAGAGCTGGCAGATGGAAAACCGCATCAAGACCATGAGCGCGGGTGAATATAATCACGGCTTTGCGGTGGAATGGATGCGCAAGGATTTGGCCATCGCGCTGGACGAAGCGCGCAAGCAGGGTGTCAGCCTGCCGGTGACCGCCGTGGTCGATCAGTTTTACGCCGAAGTCGAGAATTTGGGGGGCAAGCGCTGGGATACGTCCAGCCTTTTCGTGCGCCAGGAGACCGCGCGCAAGGGCAACAAGGGTTAAGCACGAGGCATGACATGAGTGAGCAGGATGCCCTCTCCGGAACGGCGCCCCCGCCGTCCGGCAAGAGCGGACGCGGCTATCATCACGGCGATTTGCGCAACGGTCTCCTGGATGCTGCGCGCACCATACTCGAAGAAGAGTCGCTGGCGGCGCTGACCCTGCGCGCCGTGGCCCGCAAGGCGGGCGTCAGCCATGCCGCGCCCTACCGGCATTTTCCCAATCACGAGGCGCTGCTGGTCGAGCTTTCGGTGGAAGGCTTTGATGAGTTACGCATGGCAATAGCCGAAGCCGCCAAGGGGCAGGGCCACGAATCCGAAAAGATCGCCAATATCGGCGCGGCCTATATGCGCTTCGTCGCCCAGCGTCCGGCGCTGGCGCGGCTGATGTTCGGCGGCCAGCTGCCCAACCGCGACCAGTTTCCCGCGCTGGGGCTGAAAGCGGATTCCATCGGCGAGGAAATCGGCAATGCGCTGCATGACAGCGCGCTGGGGCTGGCGGTGTGGGCCAGTGTTCATGGCCTGGCCATGCTGGTGCTGGAGAATGTCATCGATCTGGGCCAGCGACGGTCGGGCCTGCACGTGCTGCCGGCGCGCGCGGAAATCATCCTGCGCAGCCTGTTCGCCACCAATCGCGATTAGCGCTTTAGCAGCCGCGACGCTTCCAAAGCGAAGTAGGTGAGGATGCCGCTGGCGCCCGCGCGCTTGAAGCAGGTGAGGGATTCCAGCAGGGCGCGATCGCGGTCCAGCCAGCCTTTTTCAAACGCCGCCGACAGCATCGCGTATTCGCCCGACACCTGATAGGCGAAGGTCGGCACGCCGAAGCG
>JBBSKJ010000371.1:0-2756 GCA_038256475.1 Micropepsales bacterium
ACGTTTCGCGCCGAGGAGGCGGACTGGCCGTTATCACTGTCATGGAACACACAATGACTGGCGTGGAACACACGCGCTTTGGCGAACTGCATGCCTTGCTGAAGCTGGCCAAGCAGCTTCGGGCCGGCGCGGCCAACACGACGGACTATACCTACACCCACCTGTTTCTGCGGACGGCTTGCGCGCTGGAAGCACGGGCGGATCGCCTTGCCTTTCCGATGTATCCTCGCACCGGCCATGCGATGCGCGGGGGCGCCCAGCTTCACTAGCGAGGCGTCGTCGTCTTCCAGCCTGGCTCCGGCATCACATGCGCCGGGTAGGGCGCGGCCGGCGCCACGGGCAACCCGCCCAGCTCGTTCGCAAAGCCGTGATTGACGTCGCGGTGATGCGCCTCGTCCGCGCGCACCACCAGAATGACATCGCGCAAGGTTGCATCATCGGGAAGGCCCCAATAGCGCCGCGCAATCTCCGGCGCGGGGACGTTGGGGGAACGGCCTTCGTCGATCTCGGCCAGATAGAAGGTGTAGCTGATCACCGCCTCCTCCTCGAAATATCCCACCAGGCGGTGCGCGGTCCGGGGGGAAACAAGATAGAGGATAAAGAAGAAGACGTAGAAAACCCATTGCACGGCGATGACGACAAGTCTCTCGAACAGGCTGGGCTTGGCGATCTCGACGAAGGTCATCAGATGCATGCGTTCATTTTCCGCCTCTTCCATCAATGTCCTGATCCAGCCGCGATCGTCCGACATGCGGCGCAGGCAGGTGAGGTGATTGATGGTGGCGCCCACCATGCCCGGAACACCGGCGACGGTTTCTAGGACAACGGCCCGGTGGCCGTAGCGTTTGGCGAAGAAGGTGTCGGCGCACCAGCGCAGGGTCTTGGTGAAGCCGATGGCGATCCGGTCGGATGCCCCCTTTGGCGGGTGATGAATGGCTTCGACCTGGGGTACGCTCATGGGCATCCTTCGCGCGGCCTGGAGAAGCGGTTTCAGCAGGCCGGTCTGAAACAATGTCTACTTATAAGCTATCCCCTAGCCGCTGACAAAGAAGCCGAAGGCATGATCAGGCTTGGCGCGTCGCCCGGGTAAAAGTGCCGCACGATGTGCGAGCCGACATCACGCCAGCGCCCACAATGGCTGCCCCTAGACCGGCCTGACGGCGTGGGAGGCCTGGCCGACAACCGCGGGCACATAGGTATGGGTGATGGAGACCGTTGTCGCGCCGCTCTTGCTGACAACCTTCACGCGCGCGTCCAGCTGGCGGGCCAGCGCTTCGACGATGCTGGTGCCCAGCCCCGCCTTGGCGATGTCGGTATTGGTTGAAATGCCGACGCCATCGTCGTTCACTGACAAGGTCCAGTCCGAACCGCGGGCGCGGTAGTCGACCTTGATGTGTCCGATGCGATTGCCCGGAAAGGCGTGCTTGAGGGCGTTGATCACCAGCTCGGTGACGATCAGGCCCAGGCTGACGGAGGTGTCGGCGGTGGTGATGCTGTCATCGGCGGTCACCTCCAGCGAAACTTCGTCGCGATTGTGGATCATGGAAGCGCCGATGCTTTCGCACAGGGCCCTGAAATAGGGCCGCAGCTCGACATCGCCCAGCTTGGAAACCGCGAGCTGCTTTTGCAGGGAGGCGACCGACATCACGCGCTGATGGGCGTCCACCAGGTGGAGGCGGGTTTCTTCCGACTGGACCTTGCGCGCGCTCTGCATCAGCACGCTGGCGATGATCTGAAGACTGTTGGCGACGCGGTGATGCAACTCCTGGAGCAGCACTTCTTTTTCGCGGATCAGTTTTTCCTTGAACTGTTCGGCGGCGCGGGCGTCGGTGATATCGGCGACCGCCAGGACCAGGCGGACCTCGTCGCCGTCGCCGTAATGCAGCTTGTGGGCGTTCATCACCAGGCAGCGCGACGGCTGGCCCTGCCGCACCAGTTCGAATTCATACTCCGCGACATCGGCATAGCCGGCGGCGGTCGCCTTCAGAAGCGACACCAGCTGCGGCACATTCCATTCGCCCGCGCCCATCGCGCAGAAGGAAGAGCCGGTGGCCGGATCGATCTGAAAGCACTGGCAAAAGGAATCGCTGGCGCTGACCACGGTGAGGTCGCTGTCCAGCAGCAGCAGCGGCGCGGTCGAGGAGGTAACCAGCGCCAAAGCGAGATTGAGAGAGACTTCCGGTGGCGGACCAGCCATTTGGACTTTCGGGGAAAACCGATGGCTCGCAAAGCGAAAGCCAGTCCGGAACCCCGCGCTGATGGATACTCGTTTCAGCGCTGTGCAGCCTAGCACGATTGCGCGGTCGGCGACCGCAATACTTTAAAGTATTGCGACGTCGCGGCTTGAAGCCAAAAGCCCAGGGAAGCCTTCATTCTTCGCGGCATTCTTGCAACATATGTTAAGCTGCGAACAGCATTCGTTTGCATAAGCGCGCTCTCTGGCAGTTCGCGGTCAGAAACGGGAACTTTAAACGCAGAGTGTGATTACTTAGGTCGATTTTGGCGGGAGCGTTTGGTGCTGATTAAGTGCGGTTTTGAAGTTTCGTTCGAATTTCCGGGCGCCACGCCCATGTTGCTGCAGATGCATGTCCATCCCGAGCGGGAAGGCGATCTGCTGGCGCCAGAATATTTCCAGCTGACGCCAAGCGTACCGTTTCAGACCTATATCGACCAGTTCGGCAACCGCTGCTCCCGGTTGGTGGCGCCGCAAGGCAAGCTGACTCTGTCCAACCTCTTCACCATTCGCGACAGCGGCA
>JBBSKJ010000372.1:0-2753 GCA_038256475.1 Micropepsales bacterium
AAGATCGAGCTGATCGCCTCCGAAAACATCGTCTCCAAGGCGGTGCTGGAAGCCCAGGGTTCGGTGCTGACCAACAAGTATGCCGAAGGTTATCCCGGCAAGCGCTATTATGGCGGCTGCGAATTTGTCGACGTCACCGAACAGCTTGCGATTGAGCGCGCCTGCAAGCTGTTCGACTGCAGCTTCGCCAATGTGCAGCCCCATTCCGGCGCCAATGCCAACCAGGCCGTGTTCTATGCCCTGCTTTCGCCCGGCGACACGTTCATGGGCCTTGACCTGGCGGCGGGCGGGCATCTGACCCACGGCCATCCGGCCAACTATTCGGGCAAATGGTTCAGGCCGGTGCCCTATACGGTGCGCAAGGACGATCAGCGCGTCGACATGGACCAGGTCGCAGCGCTGGCGCGCGAACACAAGCCCAAGCTGATCCTGGCCGGCGGCAGCGCCTATGCCCGGCAGTTCGACTTCGCGGCCTTCCGCAAGATCGCCGATGAAGTCGGCGCGATCTTCATGGTCGATATGGCGCATTTCGCCGGCCTGGTGGCGGGCGGCGCGCATCCCAGCCCCATCCCTCACGCCCATGTCGTGACAACCACCACCCACAAGACCCTGCGCGGTCCGCGCGGCGGCATGATCCTGTCGCGCGACGAGGCGATTGGAAAGAAGATCAACTCCGCGGTATTCCCCGGTCTGCAGGGCGGCCCCTTGATGCATGTCATCGCCGCCAAGGCGGTGGCGTTCGGCGAAGCGCTGAAGCCGGAATTCAAAACCTATGCGAAGAATGTGGTGGAGAACGCCAAGGCGCTTGCCGAAGTTCTGAAGGACGGTGGCCTCGACATCGTTACCGGCGGCACCGACACCCATCTGATGCTGGTGGACCTGCGGCCCAAGGGCGCCAAGGGCCGCCCCACCGAACATGCGCTCGACCGCGCCGGCATCACCTGCAACAAGAATGCGGTGCCGTTCGACACCGAAAAAGCCGTGCTGACCTCGGGCATCCGGTTGGGCACCCCCGCCGGCACCACCCGCGGCTTTGGCGTCGCCGAATTCCGCGACATCGGCAAGCTGATCGTGGAAGTGGTCGATGCCGTTGCCAAGAATGAGGACGGTGACGCCCAGGTCGAGCAGAGCGTCGCCCGCCGCGTCAGTGAACTCTGCGCCCGCTTTCCGATTTATCGATAAGGACCCGCCATGCGTTGCCCCTTCTGCGGACATGACGACAGCCAGGTGAAGGACTCGCGTCCTTCCGAGGACAATTCCGCCATTCGCCGCCGCCGCCACTGCCCGGAATGCGGCGGACGGTTCACTACCTTCGAGCGGGTGCAGCTGCGCGAACTGATCGTGGTCAAGAAGAATGGCCGCCGCGAGGCGTTCGATCGCGACAAGCTGGAACGCTCCATCACCCATGCGCTGCGCAAGCGCCCGGTGGAGCGCGAGCGGGTCGACCGCACCATCACCGGTATCGTGCGCCGGCTGGAATCGATGGGGGAGAATGAAATTCCCGCCAATGTGATCGGCGAACTGGTGATGCAGGCGCTGGCCAGCCTCGACAAGGTTGCCTATGTCCGCTTCGCTTCGGTCTACCGCAATTTCCGCGAAACAAGGGACTTCGAGGCGCTGATCGGCGAACTCGAAGGCGATGACAAGGTCTGACCTTGAACATCCTGGTAATTGACGCGCGTTATCATACCGCCGTCGCGGACGCGCTGGTGGATGGCGCGACCGCGGCGCTGGAAAAGGGCGGCGCGCGCTTTGTCCGCGTCTCGGTTCCCGGCGTTCTGGAAATTCCCACCGCCATCGCCATCGCCGCCCAGTCGGGCAAACCGTTCGACGGCTTTGTCGCGCTGGGTTGCGTGCTGGCCGATACCCGCGTCGCCGGCACATTGTATGAAGAGACGGTGCGCGCCCTGATGCAGCTGGGCATTACGGGGCTGGCGATCGGCAATGGCATTGTGCTGGCGGCAGATGAAGGCGCGGCGCTGGACCAGGCGCAGACCATGGATGTCGGCGGCGATGCGGCGCGGGCCAGCCTGTCGCTGGTGACTTTTGCCCAAAGGGTAGGGCTTACATGACCAGTCAGGCCGACGCCCGCCACGCCGCCCGTTTGGGCGCGGTGCAGGCGCTTTACCAGATGGAAATGTCGGGCAACGGCGCAGAAGAGGTCGTCGAGGAGTTCGCCGAGCATCGCTTCGCCGAATTGCCTGCCAGTCCCGATGGCGAGTTCTTCAAGACGATCGTCAACGGCGTACCGCAGCACCAGGTGGAAATCGACCGCGCCATTGCCGGCGCGCTGTCGGAAAAATGGAAACTGGAGCGGGTGGATTCCATCCTGCGCGCCATCCTGCGCTGCGGGGTGTTCGAACTGGTGGCGCGGCGCGACGTGCCGGCCAAAGTGGTGATCGACGAATATGTCGCCGTGTCGGGCGCATTCTTCGGCGGCGACGAGCCGGGCTTCGTCAATGCCGCGCTGGATACAATTGCCAAGCGCAAGCGCGCCCCGGAATTCGGCTTGCCGGTCCCGGAAGGCGAGCTGGATTTCTGATCCGCTTCGCATTTGCGAAGCGTCTTTTTGATCGCCGCCTCACTTGCGAGCCTTCTCGGCCCCATGCAACCATCCCCGCGATCAAAAGCTGAGGGGGATTTCATGGACATCAAGAAGCGCGATTTTCTGCTGGCGGGCGCCGCCATCACCGCGGGCGTGGCCGCGACGGCCGCAATGGCGCAGCCGGCAGCCAAGCCGGTCAATTCCGGCA
>JBBSKJ010000373.1:0-2719 GCA_038256475.1 Micropepsales bacterium
AAGAGGCGAAGATGGCGTCCGAAACCTCGAAGGCCGCCTAAGCCGTGGCCGCCAAGATCGCCTTCGACCTGGTTTCCCCGGAACGGCTGCTGCTGTCGACGCAGGCCGACATGGTCACCGTGCCCGGCACCGAAGGTTATATGGGCGTGATGGCGGGCCACAGCCCCCTCGTCTCCACCCTGCGCGCCGGCATGATCGAGGTTCAGGACGACGGCAAGAATGACCGCTATTTCATCCGCGGCGGCTTTGCCGAGATCAGCCCGACCAAGATCACGGTTCTGGCCGAGGAAGCCGTGCCGATGACCGAACTGGACCTGGCCGTGCTGGACCAGCGCATCATCGACGCCCAGGAAGACGAGATCGCCGCCAAGACCGACAAGGACCGCCAGAAGGCCGGTCAATTGGTAGATGATCTGAAACTCGTCCGCGCCGCCTTTTAAGGACGTTATTACGTAGGCTGACGAATTGGGAACTTCCGCCCTTTCGGCGGGGGAGCCGGTTTTGCTATACAGTCACAAATGAGGCAGGAACGTTCAGATATGACGGTCGTCGCACCCGTCTACAAGCAGGGCTGGACCATGGACGATGTCCATTGGTCGCTGTTCGACCCCCAAAAGGTCGATACTACGCTGCTGTGCGCGATCAAGGCCGCCGCCCTGGTGGAATATAACGCTCCCGACTACGTCACCTATCTCAAGCGGGTCTTTGCCGGCAGCCCCCAGACCATGAGCGCCCTGGAACAATGGGGGCGCGAGGAAACCCAGCATGGCCGCGCCTTGGGCCGCTGGGCGGAAATGGCCGATCCCTCTTTCAAGCTGGAGGAGGCGTTTACCCGCTTCCGCAAGGGCTATACCCCCGCCCACTTCGCGGGCGGCGAGGAATCCTCGGTGCGCGGTTCACGCCGGGGCGAGATGGTCGCTCGCTGCGTGGTGGAAAGTGGCACCTCTTCCTATTACACGGCCATCCGCGACGCGACCGAAGAGCCGGTGCTGCAGGAAATCGCGGGACGAATCGCCGCCGACGAGTACCGCCACTACAAGCTCTTCTATGACATTTTGAACGCCCAGACCGAGCCGGATATCGGCTTCTGGACCCGGCTCAAGATTGCCATTGGCCGGGTGCGCGAAAGCGATGATGACGAGCTCGCCTATGCCTATTACTGCGCTAATGTTTCGCCTGAGAAAGAGGCGATAACACCTTACAAGCGCAGGAAATATTCCCGCATGTCGGCGCATGCCAGCATGACGGTCTATCACCGCCGCCATATCCAGAAACTGGTGCAGATGGTGGTCAAAGTTGTCGGTGCCAACCCGCATGGCTGGCTGGCCAACCTCGCCGGCGCCCTGTTGTGGCGCCGCCTGCAAAGCCGGACCGCTTAGAGCCCGACGGGCTCGAAAGCCCCGCTGGTTTCGTTCCTGATCAGCAGCTTGCCCGAGGCGACGCCAAAATAGGCGCCGTGCAGGTGCAGTTCACCCTTCTCGACCGCTGACTTCACAAAGGGGAACGTCATCAGGTTCTGGAGACTGAGTTCCACCGAGGCGAATTCCAGCTTGCGCAGATAGGATTCCTCATCCTCCCCGCCCTGGGGCCCGATGGCCTTGGCGGCCGGCGCGATCTGGCTCATCCATTTTCCGATGAAGTCGCTTTCGCTCAATGGAGCGGCGTCGCTGACAAAGGCCTTGATGCCGCCGCAGAAAGCGTGGCCCAGCACAATGATGTGCTCGACCCTCAGCGCCTTGACCGCGAATTCCAGCGCCGCGCTGGCGCCATGCTGGCCGCCCCCCGGCTCATAGCGCGGCACCAGATTGGCGACATTGCGCGCCACCAGGATTTCACCGGGCGCGGCATCGAAAATCACTTCCGGCGACACCCGGCTGTCGACGCAGCCCATCACCATGATGCTGGGCTTCTGGCCCAGGCCCGCCAGTTCCTGATAGCGGGCTCGCTCGGAGGCAAACCGCCCGCCGATAAACGACAGATAACCTTTGGCCAGCCGCTCCGGAAACATCAGGCTTTTCTTTTGACCATCATCTGCTTGATCTCGCCGATGGCCTGGGCCGGGTTAAGCCCCTTGGGGCAGGTATTGGTGCAGTTCATGATGGTGTGGCAGCGGTAAAGCCGGAAGGGGTCTTCCAGATTGTCCAGCCGCTCACCCACCTGTTCGTCGCGGCTGTCGATCAGCCAGCGATAGGATTGCAGCAGCGCCGCCGGGCCCAGATAGCGTTCGGAATTCCACCAATAGCTGGGGCATGAGGTTGAGCAACAGGCGCACAGAATGCACTCGTAAAGACCGTCCAGCTTGGCGCGGTCTTCCGGCGTCTGCTTCCACTCCTTTTCCGGCTCGGCGGTGTTGGTCTGCAGATAGGGCTGGATGGACGAATATTGCGCATAGAAATTGCTCAGGTCGGGCACCAGATCCTTGACCACCGGCATATGCGGCAAGGGATAGACCGCCACCGCGCCCGAGACGTCGTTGATCGCCTTGGTGCAGGCCAGCGTGTTGCCGCCGGCGATGTTCATGGCGCAGGAACCGCACACGCCTTCGCGGCAGGAGCGGCGGAAGGACAGGGTCGGATCGATCTCGTTCTTGATCTTGATCAGCGCGTCCAGGACCATCGGGCCGCAGGTGTCGAGATCGACGGTGAAGGTGTCGACGGTCGGGTTGCCGGCCGCATCCGGATCGTAGCGATAGACCTTGAATTCCTTGGTGCGCTTGGGC
>JBBSKJ010000374.1:0-2712 GCA_038256475.1 Micropepsales bacterium
GCACCAGCGCCGCGGCGCCGTCGTTCAGTCCCGAGGCGTTGGCCGCGGTGACCGTGCCCTCCTTGTTGAAGGCGGGGCGCAGACCCGCCATCGCCTCAAGCGTGGCGCCGTCGCGGATATATTCATCGGTATCGACGATGGTGTCGCCCTTGCGGCCCTTGACGGTCACCGCAACGATCTCGTCCTTGAACCTGCCGGCCTTGCGCGCCGCTTCCGCCTTGTTCTGCGAGGCGACGGCGAAACGGTCCTGTTCCTCGCGGGTGATCCGCCATTCCTTGGCGACATTCTCGGCGGTGATGCCCATGTGATAGCCGTTGAAGGCATCCCACAAGCCGTCGCGGATCATGGTGTCGATGAACTGCATGTCGCCCATTTTCTGCCCCGCGCGCAGATAAGCGGCATGGGCCGAAAGGCTCATGGATTCCTGGCCGCCCGCCACCACGATGCGGCTGTCGCCGGCGGCAATTGCCTGGGCGCCCAGCGCCACGGTGCGAAGGCCCGAGCCGCAGACCATGTTGATGCCCCAGGCCGGCGCTCCCAGGGGGATACCCGCCGCCATGGAGGCCTGGCGGGCGGGGTTCTGGCCCTGCGCGGCGGTCAGAACCTGACCCAGAATGACTTCGGAAACTTCTTCGCCCGTCACCTTGGCGCGCTCCAGCGCCCCGCGAATGGCGACCTCGCCCAGCCTGTGGGCGGGGACGGTCGCGAAGGCGCCGCTGAACGAGCCCACGGCGGTGCGGGCTGCCGAAACAATGACGACGTCTTCCATGGAACCCTGTCTCTTCTTTATATTGCCGCGCGCAAAATGCCGCGAACGCGCCCAATGGTAAACTGCGGCTAAAACCCCCTTTTAAATCAGCGCTTTAACAGACGTCTGACAAATTATACCGTGCTGCGGCTGCTAAATGAGGCTGGACTCCCGCGCTGCGGGGTGATGTCTTACCCCTTATCCCGCCTGTTGCGGGGTCGCCTTTTGGGGAAGGCGTAAGGAAATGAGTTGGGGACAAAAGTGTCAGAAGATAAAGCCAAAAACGACGGCCCGGTGGTCATCAAGAAGTACGCCAACCGGCGTCTCTACAACACCCAGACTTCGTCCTATGTGACGCTCGACCATCTCGCGGCCATGGTGAAGGAAGGGACCGAGTTCGAAGTCCAGGACGCACGCACCGGCGACGACATTACCCGCTCGGTCCTGACCCAGATTATCTTCGAGGAAGAGGCCAAGGGCCAGTCGCTCCTGCCGATCAAGTTCCTGCGCCAATTAATACGCTTTTATGGCGACAGCCTTCAGACCTTCGTGCCCGGCTATCTGGACATGAGCATGGACAGCTTCACCAAGAACCAGGGCGCGATGCGCGACCGGATTGCCGAAGCTCTGGGCGGCGGCAATCAGATGGTCGAGAACATGACCCGCCAGAACCTGCAGCTGTTCGAAAATGCCATGGCCATGTTCACGCCGTTCGGCGCGGGCCCTAAGGGCGAAAGCAAGCCGCAGTCAGCCAAGGCAGCCCAGACCGATGAAGTCGCCGATCTCAAGGAAGAGATGGAAGCGATGCGCCGTCAGCTCGCCGAGCTGAGCCAGCGCAAATAGTGCGCCTCACCGTTCGGGGGGCCGCCAGCATCATCCTGATTGTTTCCCTGGTCACCGCGCTGGGCGGATGTTTCGCGCCCATGTCGACGCGCGAGGCCCAGAACATCGCGGGACAGCGCATGACGAAATACTGCAATGCCCGCTGCGGCGCCTTCACATTGTCCAAGACGCAGAAGATCAACGATCGCTGGCTGGTGGATTTCGACGCGCCGCGTCACAAATTCACGATCACCGTTGAAGGCAATGGAAGCACCAGTGTGGATGTCTGGAACAAGTAGCCCGGATTAGTCCCAGACCGGATCCATCAACGGTTCGCCGAAATGGAAGCCCTGGAAATAGTCGACCCCGAAATTCTGCAGCAGCGCCGCATCATCGTCCGAGCCGACCCATTCGGCCACCGTCTTGATGTTGAAGCTGCGCGCCAGGCCGACCAGGGTCCTCACGAACACCTGGTTTTCCGGCGAGGCGCTGAGATTTTCGACATAGGAGCCGTCGATCTTGACGGTATCGACATGCAGCATCTGCAGGTTGCGGAACGAGGTATAGCCGGCGCCGAAATCGTCGATCGCCACGCGCACGCCCAGCTCACGCAGCTGTGAGACAAAGCGGGCATTCTCCTCGAAATGATGCAGGGCGGCGGTTTCGGTCAGTTCCACGATCAGCCGGTCGGCCACATCCTTGGCGGTGCGGACATATTCCACAAAATCCTGCAACCAGGCCGGATCGCTGGCCGCCGTGCCCGAGACATTGACCGCCAGCGTCACTTTCTTGTGGGCCTTGAGCTGGGAGATGGCGGCTTCCAGCGCGAAACGGTCCACCAGGTGGACGATGCCCATCTGCTCGGTGGCGGGCACGAAATGACCGGCGCTGAGGATGGAGCCATCCGGCTTGACCAGGCGCAGCAGGCATTCGTAATGCGAGACTTTGCGCGAACGGGCCTGGACGATGGGCTGATAGGAGAGCTTGAGGCGGTTTTCCTTCAGCGCCAGCACCACCTCGTCGGCGATCTGCATCTGGCGCAAGCGGCCGGTTTCCCGGTGCGGCGAGGCCTGATAGACGGCAAAGCCGTCGCGGCCATTGGCGCGGGCCTTGTCCAGCGCCTGTTCGGCGCGCAGCATGGC
>JBBSKJ010000375.1:0-2699 GCA_038256475.1 Micropepsales bacterium
GCCTCAACGCCGAACAACGTGCGGCGGTCGAGGCCCTGGACGGGCCGGTCCTGATGCTGGCGGGGGCCGGCACCGGCAAGACCCGCGCCCTTACCGCGCGCATCGCCCATCTGCTGATGACCGGCACCGCCCGCCCGAACGAGATCCTCGCCGTCACCTTCACCAACAAGGCGGCGCGCGAAATGAAGGAGCGCATCGGCGCGCTGATCGGCGGCGTGGTCGAGGGCATGCAGTGGCTGGGCACCTTCCACTCCATCGGCGCCAAGATGCTGCGCCGGCATGCCGAGCTGGCGGGGCTGAAAAGCAACTTCACCATCCTCGACACCGACGACCAGCTTCGCCTGATGAAGCAGCTGATCGAGGCCGAAGGCGTGGACGAGAAGCGCTGGCCCGCCCGCACGCTGGCTTCGATGATCGACGGCTGGAAGAACCGCGGGCTGCGGCCCGACGATGTCTCGGAAGGCGAAGCCCAGGGCTATGCCTTCGGCAAGGGCAAGACGCTGTATCGCCAGTATCAGGAGCGGCTGAAGGCGCTGAACGCGGCGGACTTTGGCGACCTGCTGCTGGAAACGCTGCACCTGCTGAAGACCCATCCCGATATTCTGGCCGATTACCGCGACCGCTTCCGCTACATGCTAGTGGACGAGTATCAGGACACCAATGTTGTCCAGTATCTGTGGTTGAACCTCCTGGCCAAGGGATCGGGCAATGTCTGCGTGGTGGGCGATGACGACCAGTCGATCTATGGCTGGCGCGGCGCGGAAGTGGAAAACATCTTGCGCTTTGAGCGCGATTTTCCGGGCGCCAAGGTCATCCGGCTGGAGCGCAATTACCGCTCGACCTCGGCCATCCTGGGTGCGGCATCGGGCCTGATCGCCGCCAACAAGGGACGGCTGGGCAAGACACTGTGGACCGAAGGCGATGAGGGCGAGAAAATCCGCGTCGCCGGCGTGTGGGACGCCGAAGAAGAAGCGCGCAATGTCGCTTCCGAAGCCGAGGACCAGCACCGCCAAGGCCAAGCGTTCTCCCAGATGGCGATCCTGGTGCGCGCATCGTTCCAGATGCGCGAATTCGAAGATCGCTTTATCTCGCTGGGCCTGCCCTATCGCGTGATCGGCGGCCCGCGCTTTTATGAACGCGCCGAAGTGCGCGACGCCATGGCCTATTTGCGCCTGATCGCGCAGGGCGACGACGACCTGGCGTTCGAGCGCATCGTCAACAAGCCCAAGCGCGGCATCGGCGATGCCAGCGTGGCGACCCTGCACGCCTAAGCCCGCGCGCGTCAGTAACCGATGCTGGCGGCGGCGCGCGAAGAGGCCGACAGAGACGAACTGCCGCCCAAGGCACGCAAGGCGCTGGGCGAGCTGGCGGCGAATTTTGCGCGCTGGAGCGATACCGCCAAGCTGCTGCCCCATACCGAACTGGCCGAAATGGTGCTGGACGAATGCGGCTATACCGACATGCTGAAAGCCGACAAGTCGGCCGAAGCGCCCGGAAGGCTGGACAATTTGAAGGAATTCGTCCGCTCGATGGAGAGCTTCGAATCCCTGCCCGCTTTCCTGGAGCATGTGTCGCTGGTGATGGAAATCGCCCAGGATGAATCGGGCGACCGCATCAACCTGATGACGCTGCACGCCGCCAAGGGGCTGGAGTTCAACACGGTGTTTTTGCCGGGCTGGGAAGAAGGCCTGTTCCCCAGCCAGCGCACCATGGACGAAAACGGCCTGGCGGGATTGGAAGAGGAACGGCGTCTGGCCTATGTGGGCTTAACAAGGGCACGCCAGCGCATCCGCATTTCCTTTGCCGCCAATCGCCGGGTGCATGGTTCATGGCAAAGCGCCCTGCCATCGCGCTTCATCAAGGAGATACCGGAAAACCTGGTGGATGCCACGGTGGATGAAGGCTTCTACGGCGGCTATACCGGTTTTCGCGACAACGAGAATGCCGCCAGTTTCGGCAGCACATACGATTCACCCGGCTGGAAGCGGGCCCAGGCCAACCGCGCCGCCAGCGGCGGTTTCCGCAGCCGCCCACCGACGATCGAGGCCCAGGCCTGGAGCGTGCAGACCAGCGACCCCGGCGCCTCCCAGTATGCCCGCGACGACCGGGTCTTCCACCAGAAGTTCGGCTATGGCCGGGTGCGCTATGTCGAAGGCAACAAGCTGACGGTGGACTTCGACAAAGCGGGCGAAAAGCGCGTCATTGACCAGTTCGTGTCGCGGGCTTAAGCAGCCGCGCATGATCAATCCCCCCCTCTGGAAAGCCAGCATCGCGCTGACCAAACGTGAGGCCGCTGATGTGGCGGCGGTGCTGGAGCTGGAAGGCAGCGCCCAGGCGGTGCTGATCGTGGAAGAGCCCTTCGCGGACGGCGCGGTGGTCGAGGCGCTTTACACCGAGCAGCCGCAAGCCGCGTACCTCACGCGCATTGTGGGGCGGGAGATCAAAGTCGAACCCCTGCCCGACCAGGACTGGATCAGGCTTTCGCAGGAAGGCCTGCCGCCGGTGCGGGCCGGGCGCTTTTTCGTCTATGGCGCGCATGACGCCGGCACCGTGCCGCATGGCGTGATCCCGATGAAGATCGAGGCCGGACTGGCCTTTGGCACCGGCCATCACGAAACCACCGCGCTGTGCCTGGCCGCGCTGAGCGACATCGCCCGCCAGCGCCAGTTCTTCAATGTGCTGGACCTGGGCTGCGGCAC
>JBBSKJ010000376.1:0-2689 GCA_038256475.1 Micropepsales bacterium
ATATCAAGACCGCACCGGACTCCACCCATACGTCGGTTGCCGGCGTGTTCGCGGCGGGCGACGTCAAAGACAAGATATTCCGCCAGGCGGTAACCGCGGCGGGCATGGGCTGCATGGCCGCGCTGGAAGCCGAGCGCTTCCTGGCGGTGTCGCATTCGGGAGAATTGTCAGTCGCGGTTTGAGTACTCACCCTTCGACAAGCTCAGGGTGAGGATATGAACAAGGCCCTCATGCTGAGCTTGTCGAAGCATGAAGGAAGCGGGGATTGAAATGGACTGGGACAAGCTTCGCATCTTCCACGCCGTGGCATCGGCCGGCAGCTTCACCCATGCCGGGCAGACGCTGGGCCTGTCGCAATCGGCGGTGAGCCGCCAGATCAGCGCCCTGGAGGAAGAGATTTCCACCCCGCTGTTCCAGCGCCATGCCCGCGGCCTGACCATGACAGACGAAGGCGAGCTGCTGTTCACGGCGGTGACCGACGTGCTGGGACGACTGGCGGCGGCGGAAGAAGCGCTGAAGAACGTCCATGACGCCCCGCGCGGCGCGCTGAAGATCACCGCCAGCCACGGCATCGGCGCCTATTGGCTGCTGCCGCGCCTGGGCCAGTTCCTGGCGCAATATCCCGAAGTGGAAGTCCATCTGGTGATGGACGACAAGGAACTGGACCTGGCCCAGCGCGAGGCTGATCTGGCCATCCGCATGCGGGCGCCGGTCCAGGCCGACCTGATCCAGCGCAAGCTCTTCACCGTGCATTATCACATGTATGCGGCCAAGAATTACCTCAAGGATCATCCCGCGCCCCAGTCGCTGGAAGAGATCGCCGACCACAGCATCATCGTCTATGGCGAAACCGCCGTGCCGGAAATCCGCGACATCAACTGGCTGCTGGAGGCGTTCAAGAAGGCTGCCAAGCCGGGTGGCACAGGCAAGATCATCCGCATCAACAACATCACCGGCATCCTGCAGGCCACCGAAGCGGGGCTGGGGATCGGCGTGGTGCCCGATTTCGTCGCCGCCGAGCATCCCAAGCTGGAGCGGGTGCTGCCCGAGGTGGCGGCGCCGGGCTTTGACGTCCACTTGGTCTATGCCGACGCCCTGCGCCAGTCCAAGCGCGTGGCGGCGTTCCGGGATTTCGCCGTCAAAAGTTCCAAGGACTGGCGCTATTAAGCCAGCCCTTGAAACCGGCCTGACCAATATTATCTCTCTTGTGTCGCCTTCTCTTCCCCCCGGAGGCGGCAATACCTTCGCTCTTCTCCCCCTTGAGCGAGGCTAGACTGGCCGGTGGCGCGCCCTAACAGGCTGTGCCGCCGGCCTTTTTCTTGGCGACCGCCTGTGGCATTGCCGTGTTAGGCTGCGGAACAATCACGGGTGCTTTGCCCGCCACTGGGGAAACGCTCATGCTCTCGGAAAAACAACAACAGATGGTGGCGCTGTTCGAGCAGCATGTCGGGGCGGAACTCAACGGCGACCTGGATACCACCATGGCGACCATGAGCGCCGATCCGCATCTCAACCACGTCCCGACCATGGCGGGTGGGGTTGGCCGGGACGGTGTACGCGCCTTTTACCGCGATCATCTGGTCGGGAAATTCTTTCCGCCGGACGTCAAGATGCAGAGCGTGTCACGGACGGTGGGCGAGGACCGGGTGGTGGAAGAGCTTTTCATCAGTTTCACCCACACGGTGGTCATCGATTGGCTGCTGCCGGGCGTGGCGCCGACGGGCAGGCCGGTCGAGATGGCGGTTGCCGTGTTTGTCGGCTTCGCGGACGGCAAGATTTCGCATGAGCATATCTACTGGGACCAGGCCGGCGTGCTGGTGCAAACCGGATTGCTCGAGCCCGGCAATCTGCCGGTGACGGGTGCGCAAAGCGCCCGCAAGGTCTTGAATCCCAGACTGCCCTCGCGCCTGTTCTGAGTGGACGCTTCGGGACAGACTTGGTCGCGCGGCTGGCCTCAAACGAGGCTGTTGCAAAAGCTCTGGATGCGGCCGCAGGCCTCTTCCAGCGCCTTGTTCGAGGTCGCATAGGAAATGCGGAAGAAGGGCGAGAGCCCAAACGCCGCGCCATGCACCACCGCCACGCCGGTTGCTTCCAAGAGTTCGCCGGCAAACACTTCGTCGCTGTCGATCACCTTGCCGCCCGGCGTCTTCTTGCCGATCAGCTTGCGAATGGAAGGATAGACATAGAAAGCGCCTTCCGGCTTGGGACACTCGATGCCGGTCGCCTGGTTGAGCATCGACACGACAAGGTCGCGGCGCTCTTCGAAGATTTTCTGGAATTTCGGGATGAAATCCTGGGTGCCGTTCAGGGCCTCCACCGCCGCCCATTGCGAGATCGAGGTGGCGTTGGTGGCCGACTGTGATTGCAGCTTGGCCATCGCCTTGATCAGGTCTTCGGGACCGGCGCAATAACCGATGCGCCAGCCGGTCATGGCATAGGCCTTCGACACGCCGTTCATGGTCAGGGTGCGATCGTAAAGGCCGGGCTCGACTTCCAGGATGGTGGTGAATTTGAAGCCGCCATAGACCAGATGTTCATACATGTCGTCGGTCAGCACCCACACCTGGGGATGCTTCATCAGCACATCGGTCAGGCCCTTGAGCTGCTCGCGGGTGTAGCAGGCGCCGGTGGGGTTGGACGGCTGGTTGAAGATCAGCCACTTGGTCCTGGGCGTGATGGCCTTTTCCAG
>JBBSKJ010000377.1:0-2674 GCA_038256475.1 Micropepsales bacterium
ACCTCTTCACCATTCGCGACAGCGGCATCCAGGACACGATGCCCTGGGGCGCCAGGCAGGCGCCGATCGAAGAACTGCCGCATGAGGTGATCGTCTTTCTTTTGGGCAGCCGCTATTGCGACACCGACCTGCTGGCCACCAAGGCATGGTCGCTGTTCGGCAATATCGAGGGCGGCTGGCCACGGGTGCAGGCCATCCTGGATTACAGCCACAAGCGCATCAAATTCGGCTATCAGAATGCCCGCGCCGACCGCACCGCGTCGCAGGGCGATAGCGAACAGGTAGGGGTGTGCCGCGATTACGCCCATCTGGCGATCACCCTGTGCCGCTGCATGAACATTCCGGCGCGCTATTGCACCGGTTATCTGGGCGATATCGGCGTGCCGGCCGATCCCGCGCCGATGGATTTCAGCGCCTGGTTCGAGGTCTATCTGGACGGGCGCTGGCATACGATGGATGCGCGCCACAATATGCCGCGCATCGGGCGCATCTTGATGGCGCGGGGGCGCGACGCCACCGATGCGGCTATCTCCACCGCCTTCGGCGCCAACAGTCTGGTGAAATTCACCGTGATCACGCAGGAAGTGAAAGGCTAGCGCGCGCCGGTCAGAAGATCGGCGGCGTAATAGGCCAGCCCCGTTACCAGCGCGCCGCCGATGATATAGGGCCAGTAGGCTTGCGGATAATGCAGCCAGGTGACGATCATCTCCTGCGTGCTTGTGCCCTGGACCAGCCGCGCGAAGGGCGAGACGAACCAGCCGAACACCAGGCCGCCGATGCCGCCGCCAACAACAAGAAGCGCCCACACCAAAAGGTGCGAGCGCTTCCATGTCGTTGGATTGAGAGCGGGATCCATGGCGCTATCCTACACCGCCGTGCGAACGATGGGTCAGACCCGGGTTCCCAGGGCACCCAGCAGCCACAGGATCAGGATGATGATCAGGATGGTGCCGACGATGCCGCTGCCGCCCACCGCGCCGAAGCGGTTATAGCCGAAGCCGCCACCGGCCAGCAGCAGGACCAGAAGAACGATCAATAGAATGGACATGAATCACCTCTCGAAAAATCACCGTTGAGTTCAGGCGGCGACGGGCTGACTCTGCTCCAGCTTGTGGCCCGTGAAGCTGCGGGTCTTGGGGGTGGGCAGGCCGTTCTGCTTGAATTCCTCCAGAAGCTCTGCCTTGCGCGCCGCCATTTTTTCGCCGAGTGCATCCATGTCGAGGCCGGATTCGCGCGCCTGGGCGAACATGCCTTCGCTGCGCATTTCCTCTTCCTTGACGTGATGCTTGATCTCTTCCGACAGCACCTTGACCTTGGCGTCGTAAAAATCGTCGCCGGGGCTCGCAGCCAGGATTTCGGCGATCATCACCTTGGCGCCGTCATGCTCGACATAGGCTTCATTCAGCAGGTCGTCTTCGACTTCGCCCTTGCAGGCGGGATAGAAGATTTCCTCTTCGATGGTGGAATGCACCATCAGCTCTGTGCAGATCTGCTCGGCCAGTGATTTTTTTACCGAGTCGCTCTTGGCCTTTTCGAACTTCTCGAACAGGTCTTCGACCTTGCGGTGATCGGCCTTGAGCAGGGCGACGGCGTCAGGTTTTTCGGTCTTGGTGGCCATGAGGAAGTTCCTTCAAAAGGTGCGGAATTGCTGAGCAGATAAACCCCACGGCCTGGCGTTGGTTCCCGCGATCGTTGCCGGAATGCGGCTGGAATGGGATTGCGCAATGGCCCCGGCCAGATGCGAACAGTTCGTGCAAGGCCGGAACGAAGCTGACACAGAGTTGTTGCCAAAGGAGCTGTAATCCCACAGCAGGAGGAATGTACGATGGCGAACGATCAGAACAACCAGAACGACCAGAAGAATCCCAGCACTCAGCAGGAACAGTCCAAGCCGGGCCAGCAGAGCGGCCAGCAGCAGCGCCAAGGTGGCCAGCAGGGTGGCCAGCAGGGCGGTCAGGACGAGCAGAACAACCAGAACGACAAGTAACCCGAGCCGCCAAGACGCGGCTTTGATGCGAACGACCCGGTGGCCCAAAGCCGCCGGGTCTTTTGCGTTGGGTCAGGCGAAGCGGGCAATGGGCGCGTCCAGGCGGCGGGCAGCCGGGAAGGTGATGAAGATCGCGGTGCCCTTTTGCGGCTCGCTTTCGATCCGCACCGCGCCGCCATGCAGATCCATCAGCGATTTGACCAGCGACAGGCCCAGGCCCGTGCCCTGGTATTTGCGCGCCATGGTGCACTCGATCTGCTGAAACGGCTCGAACACAAGGGCAAGCTTGTCGGCGGCAATGCCGATGCCGGTATCGCGGACGCAGATCACGACATCGCCGCTCTGATCGCACTCCGCCTCGACCGTCACCTGGCCGCCTTCGGGGGTGAACTTGATGGCGTTGGACAGCAGGTTGAGCAGTACCTGCTTGACGCGCAGGCGGTCGATCATCAGCGCCGGCAGCGGCGCCAGGTAGATGCTCAAGCGCAGATCCTGCTCGGCGGCACGGCCGCGCACCAGGCGGGCGGCTTCATGGATCAGCCCGTTCATGTCGACATCCTCGGAATGCAGCCCCAGCTTGCCGGCCTCGGCCTTGGACAGGTCGAGGATGTCGTTACTCAGCGACAGGAGATGGCTGCCCGCGCCATGGAAGTCCCGGGCATAGTCGCGATAGCGCGGCAGGCCCGG
>JBBSKJ010000378.1:0-2673 GCA_038256475.1 Micropepsales bacterium
CGGAAAAGACCGCCGCCGAATTTCGCCCCGACGGCTTCTTCATCACCGGCGATCTGGGGACCATGGATGCCAATGGCTATCTCAGCATTGTCGGGCGCGACAAGGACCTGATCATCAGCGGCGGCCTCAACATCTATCCCAAGGAAATCGAAAGCCTGCTGGACGACTTGCCTGGGGTTGCGGAATCCGCGGTGGTCGGGCTGCCGCACCCCGATTTCGGGGAAGGCGTCACGGCCTTCATTGTCAAAACCCAAAATGCGTCCATAACCGAAGACGTGGTGCTCGACGGACTGGGTAACCTCGCGCGCTTCAAGCATCCCAAGCGGGTGCTGTTTGTCGATCAGCTGCCCCGCAACACCATGGGGAAGGTCCAGAAGAGCGTAATGCGCGAAACGTTCAAGAACCTCTACGGATAGTTCAGCACAAAGCGGCTGCGCACCTCGGTAAGGGGGTACATCTTCCCCTTCCAGACAAAGTCGCCGGGCAGGGCGGCGGGACGTTCTATCTCCGCCGTCAGGCTGCCGCCGCGCATGCGGTAACGCACCGACACCGCGCCTTTTGGCGTGGCGGCAGTGGCGTCCAGGCTGCTCAATTCGCCCAGCAGTGGCGCTACCCGCAGCCGCGCATAGCCGGGGGCGGCGGGCCGGATGCCCGCGACAATGCCCAGCAGGTCGGCGGTGGGATGAGCGCTCCAGGCATGGGTGTCGGAACGGGTCTCGCCGCGCGACTCCGGCCAGCTGGTGTAGTTCAGCGCCAGCAGGTCGCGCCAGGTCGTGAGCAGGGCGGGATATCGGTCGGCCATCCCCGCATGCTCAAAGGCGCGGATCAGGTACCAGGCGAAGTAATAGGTGGTGGTGAACATGCCTTCGGGCGCGTCGATGCCGCGACCCGGCACGGTGATACGATCCAGAATGGCGCGGGCTTCTTCGCGCGTCGCCACGTCATAAAGAACCGCCAGCGCGTTCATATGCTGGCTGTACAATGTGAAATCGGCATTGTCGGCGAACAGTCCGCGCTCCTTGTCCCAGCATAGCCGGCGAATGGCGTCACGCGCCGCATCCGCCCGTGCCGTGTTCTGCGCCGCAATCTGCTTGTCGCCATGCGCCGCTTCGAGGGCCGCGCCATCGCGCAGCGCGCCCAGCCACAAGGCTGTCATCAGGCAGCTACCCCCGTCCTTGCCGAAGGAGGGGAAGAACTCCCGGTCATTCTTGCTGCGCACCCAGTCGATGAAATTCCAATGCGGGTTCTTGCCCAGCAGGCCGTTGGGCATACGGGTCGGCTCGAACCAGTTCAGCACCTTGCGCAGGCGCGGCAGGTTGCGGACGATCACGGCCGTGTCGGGCTGCTCCATCCGCCAGTCGGCCAGCATTCCTACCCAGGCCAGTGCGAAAGTGGCGATGACATTGTCACTGCGGCTAGGATAAGCGCCCTGTTGCAGCCCGCCATGCACATCGGATTCCGCGAAACTTTCGATCGCCTGCTCGGCCAGACGCGGATCACCCGAAACGGCGTAGGAGATCAGCATCTGCAGCCGCGTGTCGCCCTGATACTGAAGCTGTTCCCAATAGGAGCTGTCCATATAGGTCTCATGGGCATCGATCGCGGCGGTGCGCCAGCCAATATCCCAGATGCGGTTGAGCGCGGGATCGCTGCTGTTGAAGCGCGCGATTTTCTCGAACGGATAGCCCGTTTCAAAAACGCGCAAAGCTTCCAGCGTGAGCGGCGCGGCACCGGTCTGGATGTCGAGTTCGGCATAGCGCCAGGTCCGCCACCAGAGCGGCGCAAAAGTGCGGCGCGCGCCGTCGGCGACAAAGGTGTCGAATACGCCAAGCGCCTGGCGGTCACCGACCAGATCGCGGTCGCCCCGGTTGCCTTCGGCGTCATACAGCGCCTCGGTATAGGTGAGCTTGATGGTGCTACCGCTGCCACCCGACACGTCCAGCTCGGGATAGGCGGAAATCATCGCGTCCCGCCGCAGCAGGATTCTGGCGCGGGTATTGGCCGGCACGGTCACGGCGCGGGCCGGGAAGGCATCGCCGCCGGCCAGATCATTGCGTACCACCATGCCGGGCGCGACGGACGCATAGCGTTGCGGCGGCAGGGGATCGGGGATCAGTGTGCGTCCCGCCGCCTGTGATGACGGCACCGCGTCATCCCAGCCTCCGCCACTTTCCGCCGCGCCGCTCCAGCCCCAATCGGCTTTCGCGGCGTCGATAATTTCCGGGGCGCTGGCAACGTAGTAGCGCTTGCGCGGCACCTGGGCGCGGCCATTGCCCGCCGAGTGGCCGGCATCGATCTTGACGCGCCAGCCCGGCGCCGTGGTGGAAAGCGGTCCGCCGATGAGACGGAAACCGAGCCCGGCGCTCTGCCAGGCGATGGGCGCGATCTGGGGCGGAAGCGCGGATGCCGCCGGTAGCGCTCCGCCTGTGGTTGCCTCAGGCGCTTTGCGGACAAAGTCCCACACCGCTGCCGCCACCACATTGGAGCCCGACTGCAGATAAGGCGCGAGATCGATGGTTGAGGCCCGCCAGCGCGCCAGGGTACCGATGGAAGGACCGCTGGCGACGCGCCGTCCATTGACGAACAGGATGAAGCGGTTGTCGGCGGTCACCGTGACCGGCATGGCCGCGGGGCGCTGATCCAGCCGGATTTCGCGGCGGAAATGCAGTACCA
>JBBSKJ010000379.1:0-2671 GCA_038256475.1 Micropepsales bacterium
ATGGCCCGCGCCCGGAAGACGCGCTGGAAATGCTGGAGCCCGGCGCCTTGGCAGCGCTGTTGCTGGACGTCAGTTCACACTAGGGACTAACGTCGCCTGCCGCTGCCCCCGCCGCGATTATCAATGGCAAAAGGCCCCGGCCCCATTCCCACCATCAGCAGCAAGCCGCCGCAGATCGCCATGTCGCGGGCGAAAATCCCGAACTCCACAGCGCGCAGGGTCGTATCGCTGATGCGCCAGAAATCGTGCAGCGTCACCGCCGCCACAATGGTCAGGCCGAACAGCGTCACCGCGCCATGACGGGTTTGCCAGCCCAGCAGCAGGGAGACGCTGCCCATGAAAATCAGGATCAGCGCCACCAGAACCACCACCGGCGCCAGCGGCACATGCTTGGCGGCAAGTATCGCCGAGGTGTGATGGAAGTTCGCCATGATGTGCATCGCGGTGGTCATGTAGAACCAGACGAAGGCGCAGCGCCCGAAAAAGGGGGAGATTGTTTCCGAAAATGACATGGCGTGATGCCCCGCGACTCAGTACTCGGCAATGATAAGCCAGCCCCCAACCCGTTCAACTAGATGGCGGAACTTGGGCGAAACCCGGGGTTTCGCGGCCTTTTTGCCACACGCCCCCAACCCTTTTTGAAAAATCGGGAACGCTGGAATCGACAGCCGCGTTATTCGAGCGGAGGGACCTTTGAACTTGAGGGTCTAGGACAATGTCAGCAATTGGAATGCCCGCCCCGCGCGGGAAAGGTTTCGCAGTCTCAGCCTATGCCGACTACCGGCATGATCACCTGGTTTTTGCGCGTCAGCAGTCGCTGCAGATGCGCGAGATGGATTGGGAAAAAGGTGCCGAGCCCCTCACGCCCTGGAGCACGCTGATCATGCGCGGCGCGGGCGCGGCGATCTTGTCGACCGCATTTCTGGCGATTGTAATCTAGAAATCCGCAGCTCCGCATCAGGCGCCAGGATTTTTGGCTGATGAGAAGGGCTGCCTAGCGACAGCCTAGGCAACGCGCGGAGCACTCAGGGCCTACCGCCCTCGCCCGCTGCGCGGGCTCGAAGCGGGACCAGCTTTTCTAAGCTCGCTTCATTCGCCAAGAAAAGCTGGGCCAAAGACGGCGCCCTTATTTTAAGCTGAGCGCAGCGTGTGCTTGCGCAGATGACGCACCAGCGCCATTTCATCCATCCGCGCCTGCTGACGCCGGGCCTGCATTTCCGCCAGACGCTTGGCCTGCTGCTCGGTGGCGACTTCCAGAGACTTCAGATCCTGGAACGAGTTGGAAAGGTCCATCTGTGCGGCCGCATGTTCGCGCTCGATCTCCTTGAGCGTGGTGCGCAGATTTTCACGGCGCGATTCAATGGAACGCAGGAAGGACGGAAAGGCCAGGCGGCCGATATCGCTGTCGCCGGCCCGCTGTTTTTCACGGGCCACATTGTCGTCCAGGTCCGCCAGCTTGCGCTCCAGATCGGCCTTCATGGCATCGATCGAGGCAATACGGCGCTTCATTTCATCGACGCGAAAGCGCTTGAGGCGCAGCAGCGTATCGGTCCGGTTCATCGCGCACTCCCTTCCGCGATGCCCATGATGACGGACAACGCATCATAACCCTGGCTCATCGTTACCCGCTCGTTTTTGCCCTGGGCCAGAAAGGCCTCAAGCTGCGGATAGAGCCTGACTGCATTGTCCACTTCAGGATTCGTGCCAGCCTTGTAGGCGCCAAGCCTGATCAGCTCTGCCATATCTTCGTAAATGGTCAGCGGGCCACGGGCTTGTAAAACAAGGCTTTGTTCGGTTTCGGTGTTGCAGCCCGGCATGGCGCGGCTGACCGATTTGAGAATGTTGATGGCCGGGAACCGGCCGCGTTCCGCAATGGCACGTTCCAAAACGATATGACCGTCCAGGATGCCGCGCACCGCGTCGGCCACCGGTTCGTTATGGTCGTCGCCTTCCACCAACACGGTAAACAGGCCGGTGATCGATCCGCCGCCGTCCAGGCCGGGTCCGGCGCGCTCCAGAAGGCGGGGCAGCTCGGCGAACACGGTGGGGGTATAGCCCTTGGATGCCGGGGGTTCGCCCGCCGACAGACCGATTTCGCGCTGGGCCATGGCGAAGCGGGTCACCGAATCCATCAGCAGCAGCACATTCAGGCCCTGATCGCGCAGTTGCTCGGCCACGGTCATGGCGACATAGGCGGCCTGGCGGCGCACCAGCGGCGCCTCGTCGGACGTGGCGGCGACCACCACGGAACGGGCCAGGCCTTCTTCGCCCAGATCGTCCTCGATGAACTCCTTCACTTCGCGGCCACGCTCGCCGATCAGGCCGATCACGATGGCGTCGGCGTCGGAATTGCGCGCCAGCATCGACATCAGCGTGGATTTGCCCACGCCGGAACCCGAGAAAATGCCCATACGCTGGCCGGCGCAGCAGGTGGCAAAGGCGTTAAGGGCGCGGATGCCCAGATCCAGCTTGCGGCCTACCCGCCCGCGGCGCATGGCGTCCGGCGGCGGGGCCTTCAACGCATAAGGCACCGTGCCCTGGGGCAATGCGCCCTTGCCGTCCATCGGCTCGCCGAATCCGTTGAGCACCCGGCCCAGCCAGGCCTTGGAGGGATAGATCGAAACCGGGCGGTCCTCGAAATCGGCGCGGGCGCCCAGGCTGATTCCGTCCA
>JBBSKJ010000380.1:0-2665 GCA_038256475.1 Micropepsales bacterium
CAAGATACCGCCGATCAGCGCCACCAAGTCGCTGACCGGTCACAGCCAGGGCGCGGCCGGCGTGCATGAAGCGATCTACACGCTGCTGATGATGAAAAACAACTTCATCTGCGAAAGCGCCAATATCCAGACCCTCGATCCAGCCGTCGAAGGCGCCAATATCGTGCGCCAGCGCATCGACAACGCCAGTATCAACGTCGCTTTGTCGAACAGCTTCGGCTTTGGCGGCACCAACGCCTCGCTGGTCTTCCAGCGCTTTGAGAAGTGATGTCCCAGAATGGAACAGAAAACCCCGCGGGATCACATCATGGCTGAGGCCAAAACGGGACTGATGGCCGGTAAGCGCGGCCTGATCATGGGTGTGGCCAACGACCATTCCATCGCCTGGGGCATCGCCCAGATGCTGGCCTCGCAGGGTGCGGAGATCGCCTTTACCTATCAGGGCGACGCCCAGGCCAAGCGTTTAAAGCCGCTGGCGGCCTCGATCGGTTCGTCCATCGTGCTGCATGCCGATGTCGAAAGCGACGAACAGCTCGACGCCGTCTTCGCCGCCCTGAAGAAAGAATGGGGCACCATCGACTTCCTGGTTCACTCCCTGGCCTTCTCGGACCGCGACGAACTCAAGGGCCGCTATGTCGATACATCCCGCGCCAATTTCGCCAAAATCCTCGATATTTCCTGCTATTCCTTCACCGCCGTGGCCAACCGCGCCGCCAAGATGATGACCAGGGGCGGCAGCCTGGTAACCCTGTCCTTCCTGGGCGCCCAGCGGGTGATGCCGAACTATAACGTCATGGGAATTGCAAAGGCCGCGCTGGAAGCCAGCGTTCGCTATCTCGCCGCCGATCTGGGCCGCGACAATATCCGCGTGAATGCCATCTCCGCCGGGCCAATGCGCACCCTGGCAGGCGCGGCGGTGGGCGATGCCCGCACCGTGTTCAAATGGAACAAGGCGCATGCCCCGCTCAAGCGGACCGTGGAACTTAACCATGTCGGCGGAGCGGCATTGTACTTGCTTAGTGATCTGGCAGGTGGTGTCACCGGCGAAATTCATTTCGTCGACTCCGGCTTCAACGTGATCGGCATGCCGCCGACCGCGGATCTGAACGGATGGACTCCGCCCGAGAATGGCCAGGAGCATCCCGATGGGCGTGCGGATTCATGACGTATTTTTGGCGACAGCGCTGACGCTGGTCGTTGCAACACCTGTACTCGCCAATTGGCAGGACAGGGCTTCTTCCCCCGATACCGACCGTCTGGTGCAGCTGCCGCAGACCCGCGCCCGCGCCATGCAAGACGCCCGCACCGGCGAAGGCCGCGGCGACTGGCGCGTTATCCCCCGCGTGATGCAGGCCGAGGGCCGCGCCATTCCCGCTCGCGCCATGATCGGCAACTGGCGCTGCCGCCAGATCAAGCTGGGCGGCGTGTCGGCCTATATGGTCTATAACCAGTGGTTCAGCTGCCGCATTCGTTCTCACAATGGCGGCCTGGTGTTCGAGAAATTGAATGGCAGCCAGCGCATGGCCGGCTTCCTCTATCCGGAAAATGGCGCCTGGGTTTACCTGGGCGGCTCCAGTGTTCCGGGCGAGCCCTGGCATGTCTATTCCGGCCGCACGCCGTCGATTGGCGCGGCGGTGACGCCGGACGACCAGATCGGTCTGCTCACCGGTATCGACAACAATCACCTGCGGCTGGAAATTCCGGCGGTGCAGGAATCCTTGCTGGATGTGGTGGAGCTGGTGCGCTAGGCGCGGTCCTTTTACGTCGTGAGTGCGTCGCGCGTGCTCACGGGCTGCAAGCCCGCTCCGCGCGTTGCCACGACGCTGTCGCTAAGCAACCCTGCTCACGCCGCAAAATCCCTCGCGCCAGAAAAGATAATTAGGCGCGCTTTTTAGCGGCCTCTGCAAAGCGTTCAAACAAGTAGTGCGAGTCCATCGGTCCGGGTGACGCCTCGGGATGATATTGGACGCTGAACACGTCCTTGCCTTCCAGCGCAATACCGCAATTGGTGTCGTCGAACAGCGAGACATGAGTCTCCTTCACGCCCTTGGGCAGGGTGTCGCGATCCACCGTGAAGCCGTGATTCATTGAAACGATTTCCACCTTGCCGGTGGTCAGATCCTTGACCGGATGATTGGCGCCGTGATGGCCCTGCGCCATCTTTTTGGTTTTCGCGCCCAGCGCCAGGCCCAGCATCTGATGGCCCAGGCAGATGCCGAACACCGGCACGTCCGCCTTGATCACGCCCTGGATGGTGGGAATGGAATAAACGCCGGTCGCCGCCGGATCGCCCGGGCCGTTGGACAGCAGCACGCCATGCGGCTTGTGCTTCAAAACGTCATCGGCGGTGGAATTGGCCGGCACCACGGTGATGTCCGCGCCCATCCCGGCCAAGAGGCGCAGGATGTTACGCTTCACGCCATAGTCGATCACGGTAACGCGGAAAGACGGCTTGCCTTCGGTCGCATAGCCTTCGTTCCATGCCCAGGGCATCTCGTCCCACTTGTAGGTCTGGGTCGAGGAAACATCCTTGGCGAGGTCCAGGCCTTCCAGGCCGGCGAACGACTGGGCTTGCTTGACCAGCGCCTCGCGGTCCAGTTCGGCGTCACCCAGATTGACCACCACGCCATGCGGCATGCCTTTTTCGCGAATGAGACAGGTCAGG
>JBBSKJ010000381.1:0-2650 GCA_038256475.1 Micropepsales bacterium
CGCTCATGGGCTATTCGCCCACATCGCTCCTTGCTCCTGCTCACGTCTCTCGCGCCTATGGTATAAACCCCTATGACTCAGCGTAGAAAAAGAGAACTCAGTGGTACCCTGGAAGTGGATGGCTGGCCGCTGCGCTGGACGCTGAAAAGCGAGCAGATATGGAGCGGCGATGGCGACCATGTCGGCCTGCGCCTGTCGGTCGAGCGCAGCGATGAAACCCGCCGCGAACTGATTCTGGAATATCCCTTTCAGGAATTGCCGGGCGGCCGCACCGCGCGGCCTGACATCAATCTGCACCGCCTGGCCGATGACGTGCGCGCCGCCATCGAAGCGGGCTGGAAGCCCAAGTCGCGCGGCAGGCCCTTTACCCTGATGTGTGATTAGGCGAGGGGTTTGCGTTCCGCGCCCGAAGCAAAGACTTCCAGTTCATCGGCGACATCGGGCATCAGCGCATTCCAGTCGCCGAACTTCTCGGGCGACAGCACGCGGGTGCTGGCATACCAGGGATACTCGCTCGTCCCCAGCTGCGGCCAGGTGCGGCCGGCGGTGAGGAACCAGACCGTGGTGCCGACGCTGGCGGCAGTGGCCGCCGCGGCGGTGGGCGCCGACAGGACCAGGTCGAGCGCCGCGCACAGCGCCGCCGAACCGTCGATATCGTCCTTCAGGTCCAGGCCTTCCATCTGGTGGATCTTGATGCCGAATTTTTCTTCGGCGCGCGCGATCTCGGCGCTGCAATCGCCATATTGCAGATTGACGAAGGTGACGCCGGGCGTCTGCAGCACCGGACCCCAATGGTCGATGGGCGAGAAGTATTTGGCGCGCTTGGCGCCCAGCATCATGGAACGCCAGCACAGGCCGATCTTCTTTTCCGGGCCCATCGCGTCCAGCTGGCGCTTGAATTCCGTCACCCGTGCCGGATCGGGCACCAGGAACGCCTTGTGCGGGAAGTCGCTGATGGCGTTGCGGTAGACCTGAAGAGCCGAACCCATCGGCGACCACAGGTCGGGCTTGTTCTCTTTCGAGGCAAAGGGAATCAACCGCAGTGCCTTGTTGCCGTCGGCATCAATCAAAGTGCGGTCGTCATAGGTGCCGACTTCAGCCTTGGGAAAAGAGCGCTGGAACAGGCTCACCAGCCGGTGATCGACGCAGATCTGCAGCTTGCCGGTCTCGCCGATGGCTTCCTGCACATCGGGCAGGATGTTGGCGAACATGAACTCGTCGCCCAACCCCTGTTCGCCGACCATCAGGATTTTCTTGCCGTTCAGATCTTCGCCGGCCCATTTCGGCGCGTCGACCATATGATGGAGATAGGACCGGAAACGCTGGTCGTTGCGGATCTCATAGGCGCGGAAACCTTCTTCCAGCTGGCCGGCCCCGATCAGGCAGATGCTGCGGGAATGGCGCGTTTCCATGCGCTCCGACGGATCGACGGCGAATTGGAGCGCCTTGTCGTAATTGACCAGCGCCTCTTCCAGCTGGCCCAGATGCTGATAGGCATAGCCCAGATTGTGATAGGCGCGGGCAAAGCCCGGCTCCAGCCGCGCGGCCTCGTTGTAGAACACCAGGCTCTCATCGGCGCGGCCTTCCTCGGCCAGCACAGTGGCCAGTGAATTCCACAGAATGGCTTCGTTCGGCATCTGAAAGAGCGCGGCGCGCAAGGTCTCGATCGCACTTTCCGGCTGGCCCAGGTCGCACTGCACGCTGCCCAGATTGTTGTAGCCCAAGGGCGAGTCGGGACAGGCGGCGATGTAAAGACGGAACATCTTTTCCGCGCCTTCGGTCAGTTTCAGGTTCCAGGCGGTGAGGCCCAGATTGATCAGCAGTTCGGGGTCTTCGGGATCAAGCTGAAAGGCGCGCTCATAGGTCACCAGCGCCTTGTGCAGATGACCCATTCTCTCCAGCGCCATCGCCAGAACATGAAAGGCCTTGGAGCTGCCGGCATCGGCTTCGGTCGCCTTCAGCGCCCATTGTCCGGCCTTGACGATATCGCCGCGGCGCCAGGAACGGATGCCGCGCTTGAGAAAGACGTTGGAGCGGTGCCGGGCTTTTTCACGCGCCACTTCACCGACCAGAACTTCCAGCTTGTCGAGCGCCTGCATGCGCGCGTCCACGCCGGCCAGGGCATCGATGCTCTTGAGGGGGGCGGCTTTTGCCATGGGAAATCCGTCAAAGATGAAATCGGCGGCAATCAAAGCCTTTTATGTTTAACCACTCGTGAACGGGACCGTACAAAGCATCAGGCATTTGTTAACCACGCCCGGCATATGGTGGCGTCCGATCGCAAGGGAAGGGCGCTATGCCGCTAAAACTATCGTTAAAGCCGGGTGAGAGGTTCGTGCTGAATGGCGCGGTTCTGGCCAATGGCGACAAGCGCACCAGCCTGGTCATCCAGAACAAGGCCTGTGTGCTGCGCGAAAAGGACATCATGCAGCCCGAAGGCGCCAACACGCCGGCGCGCCGCATCTATATGGCCATCATGATGATGTACCTGGACGGCGAGTCCAACGAAGAGCCGTACAACGAATTTGCCCTGCGCATGACCGAATTCATGGGCGCCATCGGCACCCCCGCCATTCTGGCGGCCTGCGTCGAGATCAGCCGCGATGTGTCCCAGGGCGCCTATTACAAGGCGCTTATCGCATGCCGGAAG
>JBBSKJ010000382.1:0-2640 GCA_038256475.1 Micropepsales bacterium
GACGCTGGCGGAGGTGAAAGCCAATCCCAAGCTGTCCGAGATGAGCCTGGTCAAAAGCTTCCGCCTGTCGGTGCAGCCAGTTCGGGACAATGAGTGGAAAGAAGTCTGCAAGATGGGTAAGGCATGACCCGCGATTAGCGGCCGGACAAGCTGAAATAGCGTCGCTCAGGCCGACATTTTCATCAGCACCAGCCCGGTGACGATCATTCCCGCCGCCGCCAGGCGCATGGCGCTGGCCGGTTCACCTAACAACCCAATGCCCAAAAGGAACGTGCCAACCGCGCCGATCCCGGTCCAGATCGCATAGGCGGTGCCCAGCGGCAGTGCCCGCAGCGACAATGACAGGAACAACAGGCTGGCGCTTAAGGATCCAAGGGTGATGAGGGTCGGCAGTGGGCGGGTGAAACCCTGCGACTGCTTCAGGGAATAGGCCCAGACGATTTCCAGAACGCCCGCGAGCAAAAGATAAAACCAGGCCATGACAGCTCTTTCGTGAAGAGCCGGGCCGTCCCGGTGGGTGTGTGAGAAATGCGCGAGGGCGTCCCCGCACCCTAACTTAGGGCATCAGGCCCCGGGTTCAAGACAGATAGCGGCGCATCATCACTGTGTAGGGCGCATAGCCCGCGCCTTCATAGGCCCGGATGGCGCGGGCGTTCCTGGCCAGCACGCCGATGGTAAGGAGCTGGTGGCCGCGCGCCCGCGACCAGTCTTCGCAAGCGCCGATCAGGGCCCGGCCCAGTCCCTTGCCCCGCGCCTTAGGCATCACAAAGATTTCCGCCAGGAAACCGTGGCGGCGCTGCGGCTCGGCGATGAAAAGCTCGCCATGTTCTTCATAGGCGAAGGCCCAGCCCACCGGCTTTGCCCCCACTTCAGGAACAAAGTCTTCGGCGATCAGCATAACGCCGTGCTTTTCGGCGCAGCGCTCCTGGGCATCACGCCAATGCTCGGCGGCAAAGGCCGGGTCGCGGCGGCGATTGGGTTCGAACGCGGCCTCGTAGTCCTGAAGGCCGTTGATGAAGGACAGGATGGCCGGTTCGTCAGCGGGAAGCCGGGCTTGGCGGATCGTCATGTATCGATATTGGCATGCCGGGTTTCGCGAATGAAGAAGAGCCCGATCACGAATGTGAGCCCCGCCACGATCACCGGATACCACAAGCCATAGAAGATATCGCCGCTGGCCGCCACCATGGCGAAGGAGGTGGTCGGCAGGAAGCCGCCGAACCAGCCATTGCCTATGTGATAGGGCAAACTCATCGAGGTGTAACGGATCGCGGCGGGGAACATCTCCACCAGCATGGCGGCGATAGGGCCATAGACCATGGCGACATAGATCATCAGTACGGCGAGGATGGCGACCACCAGCGGCTTGTTGACCGTGGCGCTGTCGGACACCGCGGGGTAACCCGCTTGCGTCAGCGCGGTGGTGGCCTGCGCCTCCCAGGCGGCGCGGCGGGTGGCCAGATCTCCCTTTTCCAGCGTTAGGCCGTCGAACGACGCCAGCGCGGTATCGCCCACCGTCACCCGCGCCAGCGTGCCGGGCGCAGCGCTTTCATTGCGATAAGGAAGACCGGCGCGCGCCAGATAGGATTTGGCGATGTCGCAGGAGGAATTGAATGCGGCCTTGCCGACGGGATCGAACTGGAAGGCGCAGGTTGCCGGATCGGCGATGACGGTAATGGGCGCGCGCTGGGACGCCGCTGCCAGGCCCGGATTGGCCGCCGCGGTCAGGGCGTGGAACAGCGGGAAATAGGTCAGCGATGCCAGCAGACATCCGCCCAGGATGATGGGCTTGCGTCCGACCTTGTCCGACAGCCAGCCGAACAGGATGATAAAGGGCGTGCCGATGGCCAGGCCGCAAGCGACCAGCTGGTTGGTCAGCGCACCGTCCACCTTCAGGATCTTTTCCAGGAAGAACAGCGCGTAGAACTGGCCGGTGTACCAGACCACCGCCTGCCCCGCCGTCAATCCGACCAGCGCCAGGATCACCAGCTTGAGGTTTTTCTTGTTGGTGAAAGCGTCGGTCAGCGGCTTCTTCGACGTCTTGCCTTCCTTGACCAGCTTCTGGAACACCGGGCTTTCATTCAGCTTGAGCCGAATCCAGAGCGACACGCCCAACAGCACGCCCGACAGCAGGAAGGGCAGCCGCCAGCCCCAGTCGGAGAAATCCTGGGCGCCCAGCTGGGTGCGGGTGGCCAGGATGACGATCAGGCTGAGGAACAGGCCGACCGTGGCGGTGGTCTGAATCCAGCTGGTGTAAAAGCCGCGCCGTCCGGGCGGCGCATGTTCGGCGACATAGGTGGCCGCCCCGCCATATTCCCCGCCCAGCGCCAGGCCCTGGAGCAGGCGCAAGCTGACCAGCGCGATTGGCGCGATCACACCGGCGCTGTCATAGGACGGCAAAAGGCCGACGGCGAAGGTGGACACGCCCATCAACAGCATGGTCACCAGGAAGGTGTTCTTGCGGCCCCACAAATCGCCCAGCCGACCGAAGATCAGCGCCCCGAACGGGCGCACCGCGAAACCGGCGGCGAAAGCCAGCAGGGCGAAAATATAGCCGGTGGTCTCGTTCACGCCGGAGAAGAAATGGCGGGTGATGTAGGTGGCGAGCGAGCCGTAGAGGTAGAAGTCATACCACTCGAA
>JBBSKJ010000383.1:0-2627 GCA_038256475.1 Micropepsales bacterium
GGGCGTATACACCTCACCGGGCTTTGGCCCCCGGATAGGAATCCCCAAGGCCAGTGGCTTCGGTTTTCTTGCCCATAGGGGACCCCTTGCGGGCAGTCATCTAAGACTCGGGAGCGATTCATGTACTGGGTGGCTACCCATGCAGAATAAGCATACCGGGCCAAAGGGCTGATTCGGTCAGATTTGCTTACTCAGGTATATAATCGCCCTCCAAGTCCTTGTTTGGACAATACAAGAACGAAATATGGTTATTTATTGCGATTCCAACGCTTTATCTCGTGTCTTGCCAATGAGAACAAAGCGTGTACCTTTGCCTCATCCACCCGCCGCGGGATTCGCTTGGGGATCAGCGGTCGGGTGTGGAATAACCGAGGAGAACGGCATGTCACAGGCGGCTTTGCGGGTGGTAGCGAAAGAACAGAATAACGATCGCAAGCGGGCGCTGGACGCCGCGCTGAGCCAGATCGACCGTGCCTTCGGCAAGGGCTCGGTGATGAAGCTGGGCAGCCGCGACTTGGGCCTGGCCACCGACGCCGTCTCCACCGGCTCCTTGGGCCTGGATATCGCGCTTGGCATTGGCGGGCTGCCGCGCGGCCGCGTCATCGAAGTCTATGGTCCGGAGTCCTCGGGCAAGACCACCCTGGCGCTGCATGTGGTGGCCGAAATCCAGAAAAAGGGCGGCATCGCCGCCTATGTCGATGCCGAGCTTGCGCTTGATCCCGTCTATGCCAAGAAGCTGGGCGTGGACATCGACGAAATGCTGATCTCCCAGCCGGACACCGGCGAGCAGGCGCTGGAAATCACCGACACGCTGGTGCGTTCGGGCGGCGTCGATATCGTGGTGATCGACTCGGTGGCGGCGTTGACGCCCAAGGCCGAACTGGAAGGCGAAATGGGCGATTCCCTGCCCGGTTTGCAGGCCCGTTTGATGAGCCAGGCGCTGCGCAAGCTGACGGGCTCCATCTCCAAGTCCAACACCATCGTGCTGTTCATCAACCAGATCCGCATGAAAATCGGCGTCATGTTCGGCAGTCCGGAAACCACCACCGGCGGTAATGCGCTGAAATTCTATGCCTCGGTCCGCCTCGACATCCGCCGCATCGGCGCCATCAAGGAACGCGATGACGTGGTGGGCAACCAGACCCGCGTGAAGGTGGTCAAGAACAAGGTCGCGCCGCCCTTCAAGCAGGTCGAGTTCGACATCATGTATGGCGTCGGCATTTCCAAGGTGGGCGAGCTGGTCGACCTGGGCGTCAAGGCCGGCATCGTCGAGAAGTCGGGCTCCTGGTACTCCTATGACGGGGCGCGCATCGGCCAGGGCCGCGAATCCGCCAAGACCTTCCTCAACGACAATCCCGACATTGCCGCCAAGATCGAAACCGCCATCCGCGCCGCCTCGGGCCAGATCGGCCAGAACCTGGTGCTGGACGCCAGCGAGAAGGCGGACGCGGAAGAAGAATAGGCCTCTTGGGCTCTGGCTCGCGCCAGAGGCCTCCCTAACGCTGATACGCCCCTTGCCATGGGGGCCTTCAGCTCCTCGGCAGAAGGCGTCCCTTGTGAATGAGGGGCGCCTTCTGTTTTTTGTGCGCCCGGTTGGGCGAAAACGGGCATGGCTGCCCCGAAAAACCCAGGCGTGACACGGCTTTTGCGGGTCGTTACAACCCTAAAACCATGAAAAGCCTTTCCGACGTCCGCAGCGGTTTCCTCGATTTCTTCGCCGAGCGGGGCCACACAATCGTGCCGTCCTCGCCGCTGGTGCCGCGCAATGATCCGACCCTGCTGTTCACCAATGCGGGCATGGTCCAGTTCAAGAACCTGTTCACGGGCGCGGAAAAGCGTCCCTACAGCCGCGCCACCACGGTGCAGAAATGCGTCCGCGCCGGCGGCAAGCACAACGATCTCGACAATGTCGGCTACACCGCCCGCCATCACACCTTCTTCGAGATGCTGGGCAACTTCTCCTTCGGCGATTACTTCAAGGAAGAAGCCATCACCTTTGCCTGGGACTTCACCTCCAAGGTGGTGGGCCTGCCCAAGGACAAGCTGCTGGTCACGGTCTATCCCACCGACGATCAGGCGCGTCAGTTGTGGAAGAAGATCGCCGGCATTTCCGACGACCGCATCATCGGCCATGAATCCAATCTCTGGGCCATGGGCCCGACAGGGCCTTGCGGCTATTGCTCGGAAATCTTCTACGACCAGGGCCCCAGCGTTGCGGGCGGCCCCCCCGGCTCCCCCGATGAAGATGGCGACCGCTTCCTGGAATTCTGGAATCTGGTCTTCATGCAGTTCGAGCAGGTGGACGAGAATACCCGCCTCGACCTGCCCAAGCCCTCGATCGATACCGGCATGGGGCTGGAGCGCATCGCCGCCATCCTGCAGGGCGAGACCAACAATTATAACGTCGACCTGTTCCGCCACCTGATCGCGGCGTCCGAATCTGCCAGCGGCGTGGCCAGCACCGGCGAGGCGACCTTCAGCCATCGCATCATCTCCGACCACCTGCGCGCGACCTCCTTCCTGATTGCCGATGGCGTGCTGCCGTCGAACGAAGGACGCGGCTATGTGCTGCGCCGGATCATGCGCCGCGCCATGCGCCATGCGCATCTGCTCGGCACCAAGGACCC
>JBBSKJ010000384.1:0-2613 GCA_038256475.1 Micropepsales bacterium
AATGCGGGCCACCCAGGTGATCCAGCCGTAATTGGCCGGCAATTTTTCGAATCCTTTTCGGCTGGATGGCCCACACTCCGGTGGGCCATGACACTTTGGGGTCATGCTATTTCGCCGCGCCTGCTATTTTCCCTTTATTATCAGACGCTTGAAGGCATCTGTCTTTCTTGACACAAAAAATAGCCAACCCTATGGTCCGCCCGCCTTTGACGCGCTGCGAAGGCCCTTTTTGAGCGGTTTTTCGGAAAGCACAGGAGACGGTTTTGACGCCTCCCGACCCCGACAGGCTGGACGATCTGGGCAAGCGGGTGGATGAGGCCCAGGCGCGGCAAGCGGCACGGGCAAAGCGCCCGCCGCCGTCGCAGGCGGGCATCGCGGGCCGTTTCGCAACCGAACTGGTTGCGTCTGTGGTCGTCGGAGGTGGACTGGGTTGGGGTGTCGACTGGCTGTTTGCCCAGTTCGGTTATCAGACCAAACCGGTTTTTCTGATTGTGTTTTTTGTGCTGGGCGCAGGCGCGGGTATCCGCAACGTGATGCGCGCGGCAACCCAGATCAACGCTGAGATCGCTGCGAAAAGCGCCGCGTCAAAGCCCGAGGAGAAATAGTCCGTGGCCCTGAATCCGATGGAGCAGTTCGCCATCAAGCCGCTGATTGAGGAGCCCCTCTTCCAGATCGCGGGGCAGCCGATCTATTTCACCAACCAGGCGGTGTTCATGATCCTGGTTGCGGTAGCCTCAGCCCTGTTCCTCACCTTCGCCGTCAAGCCGGGCCGCCTGGTGCCGACGCGCGGCCAGTCCATGGCGGAGATATCCTACGAATTCGTCGCCAACATGATCCATTCGGCGACCGGCGATGCCGGGCTGAAATATTTCCCCTTCGTCTTCACCCTGTTCATCTTCGTGCTGTGCAGCAATTTCTTCGGCATGGTGCCGGGCAGCTTCACCGTCACCAGCCAGATCGCCGTGACCTTCGCGCTGGCGTCACTGGTGGTGGGCCTGGTGATCGTGGTTGGCTTCATGAAGCACGGCTTTGGCTTCCTGAAACTGTTCGTGCCGGACGCCCCCTGGTACCTGCTGATCCTGCTGGTGCCGATCGAAATCATCTCCTTCCTCACCCGCCCCATCAGCCTTTCGGTGCGTCTGTTTGCCAACATGCTGGCCGGTCACACCATGCTTGTGGTGTTCGCCGGCTTCGTCGTGTCGCTGGGCGCCGCGGGCGGCGTTCTTTCGGTTCTGTCCATCGCGCCAATGCTTCTGATCGTCGCCATCATGCTGCTCGAGCTGCTGGTCGCCTTCCTGCAGGCCTATGTGTTCGCGATCCTCACCTGCATCTATCTGAACGAAGCACTTCACCTCCACGATCATCACTAAACCGAAAAGGAAACTCACATGGAACTTGCAGCTGCAAAGATGATTGGCGCGGGCATTGCCTGTATCGCTCTGGTCGGCGCCGGTATCGGCATCGGCAACGTGTTCGGCAGCTATCTGTCGGGCGCGCTGCGCAATCCGGGCGCCGCCCAGACCCAGACCACCAACCTGCTGCTCGGCTTCGCCCTGTGCGAAGCGACCGGCCTGTTCGGCCTGGTCATCGCGCTGATCATCCTGTTCACGTAAGCGAGAACTGACGCCCGACAATGCAGGCCGAAGAACCCGTCCACACCACGACGTCGACAGAGCATCCGCAAGAAGGCGGGTTCCCTCCGTTCGACCACACGACGTTCCCCAGCCAGATCTTCTGGCTGGTGGTGACCTTCGCGTTCCTGTTCACGGTGGTGTGGCGGCTAGCAGGACCGCGCATCAATGGGGCGATCACCAGCCGCAGGGGCGCCATCAACGGCGCCATTGCCGAAGCCAGCAAGGCGCGCGAAGAGGCCGAAGCCGCCCAGGCGGGTTATGAAAGCGCGCTGGGAGCGGCCCGTAGCCGCGCCAACGCCCTCGCGGAGGAAACCCGCACCGGCCTGAACGCCGAAATCGCCAAGGCCAAGGCGGAAGCCGATGCCGATGCCGCCCAGGCGATGGCGGCGGCCGATGCCCGCATCAACGCCACCCGTGACACCGCCAAGGCGGCGGTGGGCGTGGCTGCCCGTGACGCGGCCATCGCCATTGTCGAGCGGCTGACCGGCGACAAGGTCTCGGCCGACGAAGCCGCCAAAGCGGTGAGGACCTGAGTATGGCCGCATTTCTCTCCGACTATCATACTTGGGAATATGCCGGCTTTCTTCTGGTCATCGGCCTGCTGGTCTGGAAGGGCGTGCCGGGCATGGTCGGCAAGATGCTGGACGAGCGCGCCGCCGTGATCGCCGCCGAACTGGATGAAGCCAAGCGCCTGCGCACCGAAGCCGCCGCCCTGCTCGTCGATTACCAAAAACGCGCCGCCGGCGCCGAAGCCGAAGCCCAGAGCATCGTGGCCGACGCAAGGGCCGAAGCCGCCCGCTTTGCCGAAGAATCTCGCGCTGCGCTCAAGACCCAGATCGCCCGCCGCGAGGCCGCCGCCAAGGACAAGATCGCCCAGGCCGAAGCCGCGGCGCTGAACGAGATACGCGGCCTCGCCGCAGATGCCGCCGTCGCCGGAGCACAGAAGCTGATCCTGGCCAAGCTGGACGAAAAGCGCGCC
>JBBSKJ010000385.1:0-2613 GCA_038256475.1 Micropepsales bacterium
AGTTTTTTCAAGTCCATTTCGAGTCGAACGGAGAGCGCCAATGCGTATTCCCGCTTTTGTCTACGAACACCCTGTCGAGAGCCTGATTGCCGCCGTGCTGCTGGCGGTTGTGCTGTTCGGTTCGGCCGACCGCCGGGCTGCGGAAGCGTCCGATCCCGCCGCCCATGTGGCGGTGGCGGAGAGGATCTAAAAAATCTTCTCGGCCAAGGAACGCTTTTTTCCGCCGCTCATTATCTGAGGCGAGCGGACGTCCGATCCGGAACGCCCCCAGCCCCTTCGACAGCCCGCTTCGGGTGTCCGCTCTCTTACTAAAACCGCGCGAAAGCGCGGTTTTTTTCTTTTGTGGTCGCACGGTCCGGCTAAGGCATTCTTCCGATTTCGGAGCTTCGGGGCTTGCCCACCGGGTACAGCACAAAAAGGGTGCCCGGTCCCTGAAGCTGGGTGGGAAAGCCGGTATAGCCGAAGGAAGAGCGCAGCTCCCGATGCCGGTCGCGGCGAAGTTCCGCGAGATAGAACAGCCGCCCTTGCAGCAATTTCGCGTCGGCCATCGGAGCGTTCGGGTAACGCTGCGGTTCGGTGACCTGAATGACTTTGACCTGCGGCTGGTTGAAGCGCAGCCAGGCGGTGGTCTGGTAGTCGGTCGTCAGGATGGCGTCGGCCAGCCGCGCCTTGCTGATCGCGCCCACCACATCGCCGATGGGCGCGAAATTGCGGCCCAGCAGGCGCGCCAGCGGATCATTGTTCAGCGGTATCGGATACCAGCGTGCGGCCTGGTTGTAGGTGATGAGCAGCAGCAGCGCTGCAATCGGCGCGGCGGCAAAGGACAGCCAGCGCGATTTGCCCTCGGTGCGGAAGGCATCCGCCGCCAGGATCGCCAGTGCCGGATAGAGGAAGCATGGCCAATTGCCCTGGATGCGGTCATGCAGGGCGTGCTGGAGAAAATAGGCGATGGCTGTCCAGGTCAGGACCGCCAGCACCAGGCGGTCATTACCGGTCTTGGCGTCACCGCGCTTTGTGGCGCGCCACAGGCCGATCACCATCAGAAGGAAAATCAGCGGCGTGGCCAGCCCGACTTGCGCGGCGAGGACCTCCCCGATGAACCGCAGGGTGAAAGCGCCGCCGCCGACCCGCCCGAACTGGAAGGCAAAGGTCATCCACTGGTGCTGCGCCTGCCAGATCAGATGCGGCGCGACGATGCCCAGCGCCAGTGCGGCGCCCAGATACGGCCAGACCGTCATCAGCCATTTTCTCTGGCGTGCGTCGACGATCAGCCAGAACAGGGTGCCCAGGCCCAGGAACAGCGCGGAATATTTGGACAGCAGGCCAAGCCCGCCTGCGATGCCCACCGCAAGCCACCACCGTCCGTCGCCGCTCTGCTGAAGCCTTGCGAGAAAATAGACAAAGGCCGCGGTGAAAACGACCGACGGCATGTCCGGCGTCGCCGCCAGCAATTCCACCGAAACCATCAAGGTCAGGTTGAACAGCAATGCCGCCAGCGCGGCGCGCCGCGCATCTTTCAGGATCAGGCTTGCGGATTGCCAGACCAGCCAGCTTGCCGGCAGCGACAGGATTATGCCGGCGAAGCGCACCCCCAGCGGCGTGTCACCGAACAAGGATGTGCCGGCGCGGATCAGCCAGGCGATCATCGGGGGATGGTCGTAATAGCCCATCGCCAGACGCTTGGACCACAGCCAGTAATAGGCCTCGTCCGCCGACAGCGGCAGCACCAAAGCCATGACGGCGCGCAAGCCGATCAGCACCGCAATCAGCGCCAGACTCACCCTCACAGGAATCATGGTTGCGACCCAGCGCAGGCCTTCCTCCCCTTCCTGCGCGTCAGCGCACAGGAGGGGGAGGTGGTTTCAGCGTGCGAAGCGGCGCAGCCGCGAGCGCAAGCTGAAACCGGAGGGGGTAAGGTCATCTTGCCCGCCACACAAACAGCGTCGACATGGCGTAGTTCCACAAGGCGCTCATGATCGCCCCCGCCGTGCCTGCCAGCAGCCAGCGCGAACGATCAATATACAGCCAGGAGGCCAGATCGATATTGGCCAGAACGCCCACCGACCCGATCAGGCAGAACAGCACAAAGCCGCGCGCCATCGCCCAGCCATTCAACCGGCGATCCTTGTAGGTCAGCTCATTGTTGAGCAGGAAATTGCTGGTCATGGCGATGAAGGTGGCGATGAACTGAGCCCAGCGGAACAGGTCGGGCAGGTCGGCAGGCAGCAGCCATAGCGACAGTCTCAGCGCCACAAGATGCACAAAAAGACCGATGGTGCCGACGATGGCGAAGAAAATGAAGCGCGGGTCCACCAGGTCACCGGTCGTCTTGGCCAGCAGCAGCCCCAGGAATTCGACACCGATCTGGGCGTTGAACTTGCTTTCGCCGTCGAACCGCTCGCCGAAACTGTAAGGCTGCTCGGCGATGCGCAGCTTGCCACCGCCGGTGGCGGCGATATCGAGCAGGATCTTGAATCCCACCGGCGACAGGCGCGGCGCGATTTCGTCGAAACGGTCGCGCCGCATCATGAAAAAGCCGGACATCGGATCGCTGAGATTGGTGCCCACCAGTCGGTGGGTCAGTTTGGTGGCCAGCCGCGAGATGGCGCCGCG
>JBBSKJ010000386.1:0-2612 GCA_038256475.1 Micropepsales bacterium
AGTTCCACCCCACCGGCATATTCGGGGCGGGCGTGCTGATCACCGAAGGCGTGCGCGGCGAAGGCGGCTATCTGACCAATTCGCAAGGCGAGCGCTTCATGGAGCGCTATGCCCCCAATGCCAAGGACCTCGCCTCACGCGACGTGGTCAGCCGCGCCATGACCATCGAGATCCGCGAGGGCCGCGGCGTCGGCCCTGGCAAGGATCACATCCATCTGCATCTGTCGCATCTGGACCCCAAGATCATTCACGAGCGCCTGCCCGGCATTTCGGAAAGCGCCCGAATCTTCGCGGGCGTCGACGTCACCAAGGAGCCGATCCCGGTGCTGCCGACGGTGCATTACAATATGGGCGGCATCCCTTGCGCCTATACCGGCGAGGCGCTGACCCTGAAGGACGGCAATCCCGATACCGTGGTGCACGGACTGATGGCGGTCGGCGAAGCTGCCTGCGTGTCCGTGCATGGCGCCAACCGCCTGGGCTCCAATTCGCTGATCGACCTGGTGGTGTTCGGCAAGGCGGCGGGCATGCAGGCCGCCAAGTCCCTGCAGGGTATCGAAACGCATCAGGATCTGGAAAAGAATGCCGGCCAGGAGACGCTTGATCGCTTCGACCGGCTGCGCCATGCCAAGGGCGGCACGCCCACCGCCGTGATGCGCGCCGCCATGCAAAAGGCGATGCAGGAAGACGCCGCCGTGTTTCGCACCGGCGAAAGCCTTGAAGCGGGAAACCGCCGCATCGCCGATATCTATGCCCGTCGTGGCGAGATCGGCATTACCGACCGTTCGCTGATCTGGAACACCGACCTGGTGGAGACGCTGGAGTTCGACAATCTGATCCAGCAGGCCGCCGTCACCGTGGCCGGCGCGGTCAACCGCCCCGAAAGCCGCGGCGCCCATGCCCGCGAGGATTTCCCGAACCGCGACGACGAAGGCTGGATGAAACACACGCTGGCATGGCTGGACGTCAACACCGGAAAAACCAGAATCGATTACCGCCCGGTGCACACCTACACCCTGACCAACGACGTCGAATACATCCCGCCCAAGGCGCGGACTTATTAAGGGCGGCTCGCGTCTGCCTGAACCGTTTGGAACCAGCCACGTTATACTGGCGATGGGTTGCATTCATTTGAGGCTGCCATGATTGCTCGTTGCCTGCTCGCCTTTGCGCTGATCCTCACCACCGCCGCGCCCGCCTTTTCCCAGGCGCCGCCCCCTGCCCGCCGCATCAGCGGCGCGGTGCCCGCCCCCGATGACCGGGCGCGGCAATGGCTGGTGCTGGTGGATGACAAGAATTACACCCAGAGCTGGAGCGACGCGGGAGCCGCGTTCAAGGCGCGCCACAAAAACGATGCCTGGGCTTCCGATGCCGCCACCAGACGTGCGCCCCTGGGCGCCGTCGCCAGCCGTGGCCTGAAGTCGATAGACCTCAGCCGCAGCAATACCGCTGTGGTGCGCTACGACACCGTTTTCGCCCGCAAGGCGGCAGCGGTGGAAACCGTCACCCTGAATTTCGAGAATGGCGGCTGGGCGGTGATCGACTACAGCGTCGATTAGCCTGGCCATGCGGCGGAACTTTTTATCTGCCGGTTCCCATCGCATTTCCTGCGCCAGGCCTCGATTAAGGGCGGATTTTCTCGTTTGCGGGCTCGGGTTCGGCCCTATCGCAACCAATGGGTAACCATTGGCCGCTAGGCTTGCTCCTGAAACTCCATTCAGTGTGTCATGGCGGAATCCTGGACAATCAGCGTCGGCGGCCGGGTTTATGGCCCCTACACCCTTGAACAGATGCAAGGCTTCCACGCCGAGAACCGGCTGGCGGACCATTCCCTGATTGCGCGCGCCGGCGAGGAACAGTTTCATCCCGCCATCGAAGATCCCGAACTGGCCCCCCTCTTCCCGAGCGCGGAAGCCGAACAGGCGGCGCCGGCCGCTGAACCTGCGCCGGCCACGCCGCACCGTTTCGGCCGCAGCGAACCGGAATCGGACGGCCATCCCTCGCACTTCGTCATCGTCGCCGACATGAAATCCAGCTCCATCAGCGGCCTGGAAGAAGAGATTTTCAATCTCGGCCAGGCCCATCGCTTCATGGCCCAGGCCTGGGTCCTGTCCAGCGACGCCTCGATCAACACCATCCGCAACGCGCTGGTGCAAAAGCTGGGCAAGATCGACACGCTGTTCATCGTCGATGCCGCGCATGACAAGGCGGCCTGGTTCAATTTCGGCCCGGAAAGCGACACCCGCATTCGCCGGATGTGGACCCGCCCGGTCGAGCATACCGGACCGGAAAAACGGGCCGTCAGGCGAGCTTGAAGCCGCTGGCATACCGCTGCGCGTTCGCCACATAGATTTCTGCTGACATCTTTATTCCCGCCATCTGCTCCGGCGTGAGATCGCGCATGGTTTTGGCTGGCGATCCCAGGATCATCTTGCCGTCCTCGAACGTCTTGCCCTCGGTGACCAGTGACGCGGCCCCGACCAGCGACTGCGTCCCGATCCGGGCGCGGTTCAGCAGTGTCGCCCCCATGCCGATCAGGCAATGGTCCCCGACAATGGCGCTATGGATGATGACGCGGTGGCCGATGGTCACGCCCCGGCCGATTTCAACAG
>JBBSKJ010000387.1:0-2611 GCA_038256475.1 Micropepsales bacterium
CAACGAAGCCGGCGATTTCGTGGTGCTGGAGGACAATCTGCGGGTGCCATCGGGCGTGAGCTACATGCTGGCCAACCGCGATGTGGTGCGCCGGGCGTTTCCGGCCGTGTTCCGCTCCATGGGCGTGCGCCCCATCGAACACTACCCGCTGGAATTGCTGGCGACCTTAAGGTCTCTGGTGCCGTTCCATGAAGACGTTTCCATCGCCATCCTGACGCCGGGCGTCTTCAATTCCGCCTATTTCGAGCATGCCTTCCTGGCCCGCCAGATGGGCGTGGAGCTGGTGGAAGGCCGCGACCTGCTGGTGAATGACAATGTCGTCTATACCCGCACCACCTCGGGCCTGAAGCGCATCGACGTCATCTATCGCCGTATCGATGACGACTTTATCGATCCGCTGATCTTCCGCGAGGACAGCTCGCTGGGCGTGCCGGGCCTGTTCAACGCCTATCGCGCCGGCAATGTGATGATCGCCAATGCGCTGGGCACCGGCGTGGCTGACGACAAGGCGGTCTATGCCTATGTCCCGCGCCTGATCCGCTATTACCTGGCCGAAGAACCGATTCTGGACAATGTCGAAACCTTCCTCTGCCGCGAGGACAAGGCGCTGGGTTATGTGCTGGCCAATCTCGACAAGCTGGTGGTCAAGGCGGTGGGCGAAAGCGGCGGCTATGGCATGCTGGTGGGCCCGCATGCCTCCCAGACCGAACGCGATGATTTCGCCGAAAAGATCAAGTCCGATCCCGAAAACTACATCGCCCAGCCCACCATCCAGCTTTCCACCGCCCCGACCTTTATCTGCAGCGGCGTCGAGGCGCGGCATGTCGATCTGCGTCCCTTCATACTGCATGGCGCCGAAACCAAGATTGTGCCGGGCGCCTTGACGCGCGTTGCGCTCAAGCGCGGCAGCCTGGTGGTGAACTCCTCCCAGGGCGGCGGTTCGAAAGATACGTGGGTTCTTAGTCAATGAGCCAAGCTTCTACCGCTCCCCCGGTGTCATGGCCCGCAACTGCGGGCCACCCAGGTGATGCCCATCTCGATGCCACAAAGCGCATCGTTATTCTTTTTTTCAAGTTCTTCTTTGTGCCCAACTGGGTGGCCCGCACTCCGGCGGGCCATGACATTTCATGCTAAGCCGCGTCGCAGATTCCCTTTACTGGATGAGCCGCTATATCGAGCGGACCGAGCACACCGCACGGCTGATCGCGGTGAAGCTGGATTCCATGGTGGAGCAGACGCCCGAAGACGCCGCCGCCAGCTGGGCGCGGGTGACCGAAGCGCTGACCGGCGAAAAAACCGTGCCCTCGCATCTCGATGCCTTCGACATCACCGGGCGGCTGGCATTCGACCGCGAAAATGAAACTTCGCTGATCAACTCCCTGGCGCTGGCGCGCGACAATGCCCGCCAGGTGCGCGAGGCGCTGTCGAACGAGGTGTGGGAAAATCTCAACCGGCTCTATCTGCGGCTGTCGCCCATGACAATGGATTCGATCTGGGTGCACACCCCCGGCCGCCTGTTCCGCGAGGTGCTGGAGGAAATGCACGCCCTGGAAGGCGTCACCTATTCCACTCTGTCTCATGGGGAAGGCTGGTACTTTCTGGAATTGGGCCGCCATATCGAGCGGGTGCAGCAATTGGGTCGTTTGCTGGACCTGCATTTCAGCGCCGCCCAGAACAGCGAAAGCGGCCCCAAATATTTCGACTGGCTGGTGCTGCTGAAATTCTGCAGCGCCTGGGAGCCTTATACCAAACGTTACACCGCTTCGATCCGGCCACAGAAAATCGCCGAGTTCCTGCTGTTCGATCCTGAATTTCCCCACTCCATCTGCTTTTCGGTGGACCGGATGACGGAGGCCTTGGCGCGCGTGGCGCCGGGCGCGCCGCCGGCGCGCCGCGCCGCGGTGGAGCGGCTGGCGGGGCGGATGAAGGCGGCGGTGGATTTCGGCCAGGTGGACGAGCTTATGTCGGGCGGCGTCGCGCCCTTCATTGCCGACATCACCAAACAGTGCGAGCAGATCCACAAGGCCCTGTACTCGTCCTACATTACCTATGGCGCGGAGACTGTGCTTTGATCCACATGCTTCGACAGGCTCAGCATGGGGTTTCTTGCTTGGTCCTCACCCTGAGCTTGTCGAAGGGTGAGGAAGGAACTTTCTGATGTTTTATTCCATCCGCCATGTGACACGGTTCCGTTATAGCGCGCCGGTGCGCGAAGCGGTGATGGAGTTGCGCATGCAGCCGCGCTCGGAAGGGCCGCAGACCTTGCGCTCCTTCCAGATCGCCACCAATCCGCGCGCCCAGCTCTATGCCTATACCGATCATCTGGGTAACGCGGTCTATCACTTCAACATGCTGCGCGAGCATGAAGAGCTGCGCATCGAGGCCCAGGCGGTGGTGGAAATAAACCAGATGCGTTCGCTGCCCGAAAAGCTCGATGCGCTGGAATGGGGTCGCTACAATGGCTTTAATCTCAGCGACGATCATTTCGACATGCTGGAACCGTCGCGCTTCGCCCGGCCCTCGCCGGAGCTGGAAAGCTTCATGCGCATCGCCGATCTTGCCAAGCCCGAGGGCGATCCTTTGACCGCGCTCAAGACGCTTCAGCGCACCA
>JBBSKJ010000388.1:0-2608 GCA_038256475.1 Micropepsales bacterium
ACTTCCAGCGCCGACTTGTTCTTGAACTTGGGATGGGGATCCACCGGAATGCCGCGGCCATTGTCGCGCACAACCAGGATGTTGCCGGTCTTCAGTTCCATCTCGATCCGGGTGGCATGACCCGCCACCGCTTCGTCCATCGAATTGTCGATGATCTCGGCAGCGAGGTGGTGCAGCGCGTTTACATCGGTGCCGCCGATATACATGCCGGGCCGGCGGCGCACCGGTTCGAGCCCCTCCAGCACCTCAATATCCTTGGCGGTATAGGCCTTGGAAGATGCGGATGCGCCGTCGAAAAGGTCGGGGTTGTTTTTGGCCATGACTGTCAGATGTTGCTGCATAAACCCTGGCCGGCGCGAATCGCGCCGCCGCCGCTATTTTTACGTTTTATCAACCATGAAAAGCGAGCAAAAGGCGCAGGCATCGCGGCGCCGACTTAGTAAATGTTAAGACGGTGGCGCGATACTGGAATCCGGGGAACACAGATATTTCGGAAGCGTTTGCGTGGTTTTTTCGGGTCTGGTAGCTGAAGTCGGAGACGGTGATCCGCGCGTCCTGAAGACGCAGCTGCGCCTGACTGCCCATGCCATGCATGCCACCCGGCTCAGCGCGCCGCTCTGGGCGCTGCTGGTGGCGGTGCTTACCTCCAGCGTCACCGGTATTTTCGGTGACGTCAGCTTTGCACGCACCTTGTTCCTGCCACTGGCGGTGACCATTGCGGTCGGTGCTACCGCATTGATGACCAGCGCCTATGAACGCTATAGCGGCGGCGATGGCGAGGTGAAGTCCTGGTTCCAGTGCTTTGTGGGCATGCAGGTGCTGGTGAGCTGCGCCTGGGGCCTGATGCCATGGCTGTGCTGGGAAGCCGGCAATCCGATCAACCACATCTTTCTCGCCTCCTGCGTCATGGCGGTGGTGTCGGCCCTGGTCGTCAGCCGCGGCAGCAACATGGACATGTACCTGGCCAGCCTGGTGCCGGTCTCGCTGATGACCTCGGCCCGTTTCCTGACGGGGGGCACGACCACCGATATCGTTATCGGCATCGTGGCGCCTTTCATCGCGCTGCAGCTGTGGCGTACGGGGCGGCCGATGGTGCTGCGCATGGACGAGGATTCGCGCCTGCGCTTCAAGATCGAGGATATGGCCCATGAGCTGGAAGAGGCGCGGGACGAGGCGCTCAAGAAGCGGTTCGAGGCGGAGGCCGCCAACGCGTCCAAGACCGCCTTCCTGGCCAATATGAGCCATGAACTGCGCACGCCGCTGAATGCCATCCTGGGCTTTTCGGAGATCATCTCCCAGGAATGCTTCGGCCCTGTCGGTTCTGACCGCTATCGCGATTATGCCGGCGATATTCATTCCTCCGGCGCGCATCTCCTGTCGCTGATCAATGATCTGCTCGACGTGGCCAAAATCGAAGCCGGCCGCATGGACATTGCGCCCCATCCGCTAGACCCGGCGCGCACCTTCGATATCGCGCTCAAGTTGATCGGGACCAAGGCGCGCGAGAAAGACCAGGATCTGGTGATCGCGGTCGAGGAAGCGGCGCCGCCGCTCTATGCCGACGAGCGGGCGGTGAAGCAGATCCTGATCAACCTGGTGTCCAACGCCGTCAAGTTCACGCCCCAGGGCGGCCGCATCGAGGTGGTTGCGGGGCGCGCTGCCAGTGGCGATTTCCAGATCATGGTGCGCGACAACGGTCCGGGGATACCGCGCGACAAGCTGGACAATATTTTCTCACCCTTCAATCAGGTGGACAACCGGTTCGACCGTCAGGCGGGTGGCACCGGACTGGGGCTGGCGCTGGTGCGGGGCCTTGCGAAGCTGCATGGCGGCCACGCCTGGCTGGAGAGCGATTTTGGCAATGGCTGCTCGGCCTTCGTGACCCTGCCGGTGAAGGCGCCGGAATCGCGCGCCGCGGTCGCTTAGACCTGGCAACGAAAAAGGGCGCAGCTTGCGCCGCGCCCTTCTCGCCTGGTGTGAGCGAACTCAGACCGAATAGTACATCTTGAATTCGACCGGATGGGGCGTGTGCTCAAAGGCATACACGTCCTGCATCTTGAGATCGATATAGGCGTCGATGAAGTCCTGGTCGAACACGCCGCCCTTCTTGAGGAAGGCATTGTCGGCGCGCAGGGAGTCGAGCGCTTCGCGCAAGCTGCCGCAAACCTGCGGCACCTTCGCCAGCTCTTCCGGCGGCAGGGCATAGAGATCCTTGTCCATCGGACCACCCGGATGGATCTTGTTCTCGATCCCGTCCAGACCGGCCATCAGCATCGCGGCATAGGCGAGGTAGGGGTTCGCGCCCGGATCGGGGAAGCGGACCTCGACGCGCTTGCCGTTGGGCGAGGGCGAGTGGGGAATGCGGCAGGAGGCCGACCGGTTGCGCGACGAATAGGCCAGCAGCACCGGGGCTTCGAAGCCGGGGATCAGGCGCTTGTAGCTGTTGGTCAGCGGGTTGGTGAAAGCGTTCAGCGCCTTGGCATGCTTGATGATGCCACCGATATAGAACAGGCAGAGGTCCGACAGGTCGGCATAGCCCGACCCGGCGAACAGCGGCTTGCCGCCCTTCCAGATCGACTGGTGCACATGCATGCCCGAGCCGTTGTCG
>JBBSKJ010000389.1:0-2593 GCA_038256475.1 Micropepsales bacterium
TGTCGCAATTCCAGCCGCTGGCAGCGCGAGCGGATGGTGGGCAGCAGCCGTCCGGGCATGTTGGACAGCAGCAGCAACATGGCACCCAGCGGCGGCTCCTCCAGCATCTTGAGCAGCGCGTTCGCGGCATTGTCGTTCATGTCATCGGCGGTATCGACGATGGCGACCCGCCATCCGCCCGCGCCGCTGGTCATGCCGAAAAAGTCCCCCAGCCGGCGGATCTCGTCCACCGACAGCACCGTCATCAGCTTGCCGGTCTTGGGATTGATCGCCCGCTTCAGGATCAGCAGGCCCGGATGCGACTGGGCCGCCACCTGCCGCGCGGCCGGATGATCGGGCGGCACCGAAAGATCGTTGGGGCCCGCGTCAGTAGCGCCGAAGGCCAGCAGATAGCGCGCGATCCGGTACGCCAGGGTGGCCTTGCCGATTCCCGGCGGGCCGGTGATCAGCCAGGCGCTGGGCGGCCGCCCGGCCCTTAGCGCCCTTGCGGTGCGCGCCAGAGCCGCGTCCTGGCCCAGCAGCGTGGTGGTCTCGCGCGGATGGGCAAATCCCGCGATACGGTCGCTGTCATTGGGTTCGGCGGAACGCTTGGCCATGGTGCGCTTATAGATCGAAACGCCGGCTGACGGCGGCGAAAATCGTCTCCGCCACCTGCTCCTCAGTCCCCGAAGCGTCGATCACCCGGCAGCGTTCCGGGCTGCGCTTGGCGATATCCAGAAAGGCCTGGCGCAGCTTTTCATGGAATTCCGAGCCGAATTTCTCGAAGCGGTTTTCCGTCCCGCTGCGCGCCAGCGCCCGCTCCAGGCCCGTCTTCACGTCGAGATCGAGGATCAGGGTGAGGTCCGGCGCGAAATCGTCCAGCACCGCGCTGTCGATCCGCCGGATGGTCTCGCGCGCCAGCCCCCGCCCCACACCCTGATAGGCGAAGGTGGAGTCGTTGAAACGGTCGGATATCACCCATGTGCCCGCCCGCAGCGCGGGGCCGATGGTGCGCGCGACATGATCCACACGCGCGGCATAGGCCAGAAGCGTTTCGGTGACGGCATCCCAGCGGCCGGGCTCGCCTTCCACCATCAGCTTGCGGATTTCCTCCGCCCCGGGAGAACCGCCGGGCTCGCGGGTGCAAAGAACAGCAATGCCTTTTTTTTCCAGCGCGGCCGCCAGACGGCGTATCTGGGTGGACTTGCCGGTGCCCTCCCCGCCTTCCAGAGTGATGAAGCGTCCCGTCACTTCCAGATCTTGCGCTTGACGCTGTTCCACATCCCGCCGATGAACCCAACCTTGGCGACCGCTCCCGCGGCATAGACGGGGACGTTGAGGGGCGGGAAATCCGGCGCGGTCACCACCAGGGTCCCGACTCGCTGGCCGACCGAGATCGGCGCGGTGAGGCCCGCATTGGGCCTCAGCTCGGTTTTCATACCCTTGCGGGACTCCACCTGCATGGTGACGTTCAGCGGTTTGGCCGCGGTCACCGGCACATTGTCATCCACGCCTTCCAGAACCGGCACATTGCCGACGATCTGGTTGGTCTTCAGCACCGGATAGGAGCGAAATTCGCGGAACGCCAGCTCCATCACCCGCACGGCTTCCTCGGCGCGGCGGATATTGGGGAAATAGTCGTTCCTGTATTGCGGATAGCGAAGTCCGTTCAGCACCAGGATCAATCGCTGCGCGCCGCGCTTGGCGGAAACCACAATACCGTACCCGGCGGCATCGGTATGGCCGGTCTTCAGGCCATCGGCACCTTCCAGCATGCCGAGCACCAGATCGCGATTGGGCTGGCGTATCTTGTTCCAGGTGAATTCGCGTTCGCTGAAATAGGAATAATATTGGGCATACTCAGTGATGATGTGGCGAGACAGCTTGGCAAGATCCAATGCGCTCATCATCTGTCCCGGCGGCTCCGGCAGGCCATCGGGATTGACGAAATGGGACTGGTTCAGGCCCAACTGCTTGGCGCGGGCATTCATCATGGCGGCAAAGCCTTCCACCGTGCCGCCCAGCGCTTCGGCGACCACGACGCAGGCATCGTTGCCGGACTGGATGATGATGCCCCGGATCAGGTTTTCCACAGAGACGCGGGTGCCGACGTCCAGGAACATGCGCGACCCCCCGGTGCGCCAGGCGCGCTCCGAAACCGGAAAGGTATCCGTCAGCTTAACGCGTCCATCCTTCAGGCGGCCGAACAAAAGGTCGAGCGTCATCAGCTTGGACATGGAGGCCGGCGGGTTCGCCACCAGGCCTTCCTTCTGCCACAGCACCTGTCCGGTCGCTGCGTCCATCAGCAACGCATGCTTGGCATTGGTCTGAATCTGGGCCTGCGCCGGCAAGGCGAGACCAAGGAACACACACAGATACAGACAGAAGCGGCGAAGCATGGCGTCTCCCGAACGATTATTGGTCTACGACGATATGGGCGTCGTTGGCGCCGGCGCCGCTGATCCGCGCCAAGGCCGTATCGGCCTCCTTGACGGAGCTTAGGGGGGCGGTGCGGACTCTATAGAGGGTCTGTCCGCCGCGTTGAAGCGGCGATATCTGCAAGTTCCCGCCCAGCTTGTTCAACAGGGCCTGGGCGTTCTCGCGCCTGGTAAAA
>JBBSKJ010000390.1:0-2579 GCA_038256475.1 Micropepsales bacterium
AGGCGCGGCGGCGTGCCGGTCTTCAGGCGGCCAATCGCCAGGCCGAAGCCATACAGCGTCTTCGACAATCCGATGGACGGCGCTTCCACGCCGTCTTCCACCTTCATACGGCCGGCGGGAATCCTGGTCTCGCCGATATGGATCAGGCCATTCAGGAATGTGCCGGTGGTCAGCACCACCTTGGCGCAAGCGATCTCTTCGCCGTCCGCTGTACGAACGCCGACGACCATATTATCTTTTAAAATCAGGTCTTCAGCGCTCGCTTCGCGGATTTCCAGACCGGAAATGCTGCGCAGCATGGATTGCATTGCTGCGCGGTAGAGCGCGCGATCAGCCTGGGCCCGGGGGCCGCGCACGGCGGGGCCCTTGCGCCGGTTGAGCAGGCGAAACTGGATGCCCGCCGCATCCGCCACCCGGCCCATCAGCCCGTCCAGCGCATCGATCTCGCGCACCAGATGGCCCTTGCCCACCCCGCCAATGGCGGGATTGCAGGACATTTCGCCCAGGGTTTCGAACTTGTGGGTGAGGAGCATGGTCCGGGCGCCAAAGCGCGCCGCCGCGCTTGCGGCTTCGCAGCCGGCATGGCCCCCGCCAATGACGATGACGTCGTACCTCATGATGGGCGTCCAATACGCGCGCCAAGTCCTTGCGGCAAGGCTGGCCTCAAAAGGCCGGCGGAACTGTGCTACCGGAAAAGCCATGAGCGGCAGCAAAATCTCCATCGTCACGCCGTCCTTCAACCAGGCGGCGTTTGTCGAAGACACGCTGCGCTCGGTGCTGGATCAGGACTATCCGCATCTGGAATATGTGGTGATCGATGGCGGCAGCACCGACGGCTCGGTGGAGATCATCGAGAAATACAAAAGCCGCCTGCATCATTTTGTCAGCGAGCCTGACACCGGTCACGGCAATGCGCTGAACAAGGGTTTCGCCCAGACCAGCGGCGAGATCATGGCCTGGCTGAACAGCGACGACAAATATTGTCCCTGGACCTTTCGCACGGTGGCGGAAATCTTCGACGCCCATCCCGATGTGATGTGGATCGCCGGCTGTCACGGTTTCTGGAATGACCGCGGCACGCTGATGTCGGTGCAGCCCCAGTACAAGAACATCTTCGATTACGCCGCCGGCAACTTCACCTGGATCCAGCAGGAGACGGTGTTCTGGCGCCGGGCGCTGTGGGAGCGGGCCGGCGCGCATATCAGCGAAGACTATCGCTTCATGGTGGACGGGGAATTGTGGACGCGCTTCTTCCTGCAAACCGAACTCTGGCATGCGACCTGCGCGTTGGGCGGTTATCGCCGTCATCGCGCCAACCGCGCCGCCCATCACCAGCCCGAATGTCAGGCTGAAATGATGCGGGCGATTGCGGCGATGCAGGCCAGCGCCACACCGGAATATCTGGGGCGTCTCAGCCGCGACTATCGCCGCATTGCCTATGACGTGCAGACATCAAGCTGGATGAAGACCAGCATGCCGCGACCGTAAATCACTTCCCGATGCAGAAATCGCGGAAGACGAAGTCCAATAGTTCTTCTACATCGACCCGTCCGGTGATGCGCCCGATGGCGCGCGTCGCCAGGCGCAAATCCTCCGCCAGCAATTCCGGCTGATCCGCTGGCGCAGCCATGCCGTGCTTCAGTGCGGCCAAGGCTTGCGCCAGCGCATGGCGATGGCGCGGCCGGGTGAGGGCGGGCGATGAATCCGCGCCCTCCAATCGCGCATGCACTTTTTCCGTCAGAGCTTCGATCAGCCGCGAAAGTCCCGCCCCAGTCTTGAGCGAGATGGAAAGTCCCTCGCGCGCCACACCAAGATCGGCCTTGTTCCAGACAGTCAGGTCGGGCTCTGGCAGGTCCGGCGGCAGTCCGGCGCGCGGCTCCGCCACGCTGCCGTCCAGCAGCAGGAGGGTCATCCCACCCTGCGCATGCGACAAAGCGCGGCGCACGCCCTCGGCTTCGATGGCGTCCCCGGTCTGGCGCACGCCGGCGGTGTCGGCGACCGACAGCAGATAGCCGCCCAGATCCAGCCGCGCCTCGACCACGTCGCGGGTGGTACCGGGCGTGTCCGAGACAATCGCCACGTCGCGCCGCGCCAGGGCATTGATCAGTGAGGATTTGCCGGCATTGGGCGGGCCCAAAATGGTCAGGCGCAAGCCCTCCCGCAGGGCTTCGCCGCGCCCCGAATCATCCATATGCCGTTGTATTTGCTCGGTAATATCAGCCGCCGCCCTGCGAGAGGCGGCAAACTCGCTGTCTCCCACCCCGTCATCGGAAAAATCGATCGCTGCTTCCGCCCGGCCCAGCGCCATGATCAGCGCGGTCCGCCAGCCCTCATAAAGATCGGCCAGCGCCCCATCCTGCTGGCGCAGCGCCTGGCGCAGCTGGGCTGGCGTTTCCGCATCGATCAGGTCGGCAATGCCCTCGGCCCGGGTCAGGTCCAGCTTGCCGTTTTCCACCGCCTGGCGGCTGAATTCCCCCGGCTCGGCGGGGCGCAGGCCCAGCGCCAACAGGGCTGAAAACAATGCCTCGCGCACCGCCCGGCCGCCATGAATATGGAATTCGGCGAGGTCCTCGCCGGTG
>JBBSKJ010000391.1:0-2568 GCA_038256475.1 Micropepsales bacterium
TTACAGTCCCGCCTGAGTGGCGTCTTCGACAAGCTTCGCGGCCGTGGCGCCCTGACGGAAGCCGATGTCGATGCCGCGCTGGCCGAAGTGCGCACCGCCCTGATCGAGGCCGACGTGGCCTTGCCGGTGGTGAAGGACTTCATCGAAAAAGTGCGCCCCCGCGCCATCGGTGACAATGTCATCCGTTCGGTGACGCCCGGCCAGCAGGTCATCAAGATCGTCCATGACGTTCTGGTCGAGACCCTGGGCCAGGAAAATGCCGCCCTGAATATCGGCTCGCCGCCCGCGCCCATCCTGATGGTGGGTCTGCAGGGTTCGGGCAAGACCACGACGTCCGCGAAATTGGGCCTGCTGCTGCAGACCAAGGAAAAGAAGCGCGTGCTGATGGCCTCGCTGGACACCACCCGTCCGGCCGCCATGGAGCAGCTGCGGGTGCTGGGCGAGCAGGCCGGCATCGCCACCCTGCCCATCATGCCCGGCCAGGGTCCGCTGGACATCGCCAAGCGCGCGATGGCGAGCGCGAAAGTCGGCGGCTATGACGTCGTCATCCTCGACACCGCTGGCCGCCAGCATGTCGATGAACAGCTGATGGCCGAAGTCGCCAGCGTCAAGGCGCTGGTGAACCCGCACGAAACCCTGCTGGTGGCGGACTCGCTGACCGGCCAGGACGCGGTCAACATCGCCAAGTCCTTCCATGACCGCGTCGCGGTCACCGGCATCATCCTGACCCGCGTTGATGGCGATGGCCGCGGCGGCGCGGCGCTGTCGATGCGCTTTGTTACCGGCGCGCCGATCAAGTTCCTGGGTGTGGGCGAAAAGTTGGACGCCCTCGAAGCCTTCCATCCCGAGCGCGTGGCCTCGCGCATCCTCGACATGGGCGATGTGGTGTCGCTGGTCGAGAAGGCGTCCGAGACGCTGGACAAGGACGAGGCGGAGAAGATCGCCGCCAAGATGAAGAAGGGTACGTTCGACATGAACGACCTGAAATCGCAGCTGAACCAGATGAAGAAGCTGGGGGGCATGAAGGGCGTGCTGGGCATGTTGCCGGGCGTCGGCAAGATCAAGGGCCAGCTCGACGCCGCGGGCCTGGACGACAAGATCCTCACCCGCCAGGAAGCCATCATCCACTCGATGACCAAGAAGGAACGCGTGGACCCGGATTCGATCAACGGCTCGCGCAGGAAGCGCATCGCGGCTGGCGCCGGCGTGGAAGTGTCCGAAGTGAACAAGCTTTTGAAAATGCACCGCCAGATGGCGGACATGATGAAGAAAATGGGCAAAGGCGGCCGCATGCCGATGATGCCCGGCATGGGCGGCGGACTGCCCGGTGGATTACCGCCCGGAATGTTTCCGGGTCGGCGGTAAGTGAGGCTGTCATGCCCGCGCAAGCGGGCATCCAGCAAAAGTAAAATGGATTCCCGCTTTCGCGGGAATGACAATTAGAAAAGGAAGTTCAAATGGCTCTTCGCATTCGTCTTGCCCGCGGCGGCACCAAGAAACGCCCGCACTACAATATCGTGATCTCGGATTCGCGCTCGCCGCGCGATGGCCGCTTCATCGAGAAGATCGGCTTCTACAACCCGCTGCTGCCGTCGGATCATGCCGACCGCCTCAAGCTGGACCTGGACTCTGCCAAGGCCTGGATCGGCAAGGGCGCCGTGGCGTCCGACCGCGTCCACAAATTCCTGGCCAATGCCGGCCTGGTGAAGGCGCGCGTGCACAACAATCCGCAAAAGGCCCAGCCCAAGAAGAAGGCGCAGGAACGTGCCGCGGCCGCTGCCAAGGCCGCCGAGACGGCCGAAGCGCCGGCGGCGTAATTGCCGGGCGACATTCTTCTGGCCGCCGTCATGGGCGCACAGGGTCTGAAGGGCGAGGTGAAGGCGAAAATCTTCACCGCCATCCCCGACTCCCTGCCGCGCTACGGCAAACTGCACGGCAAAGACGGCCGCATCTTCACCATCACCGCCTTTCGTCCGACAAAAGCGGGGGAGGCGGTGATTGCGTTTGCAGAGGTGCGTGACCGTAGCGCCGCCGAGGCCCTTAAAGGCACCGAATTGTTCGTCGAACGCGCCGCGCTTCCCGCCCCCGAAGAAGACGAATTCTATCACGCTGATCTGGTGGGGCTGGAAGCGCGTGACAGCGAGGGCCGCATGCTGGGCAAGGTCGTGGCCGTCCACAATTTTGGCGCCAGTGATGTGATCGAGATGGTGCGTGCTGATGGTGACCAGGTGCATCTGGCTTTCACCCGCGAAACCGTGCCGCACATCGATATCGCCCAGGGCTACATCATCGTCGCGGTACCCGAAGAGGATGAAACGGGCGACCATGTCGAGTAGCTGGCGCGCCACCATCCTCACGCTGTTTCCGGAAATGTTTCCGGGGCCGCTGGGCATTTCGCTGCTGGGCAAGGCACTGGAGAAAAATCTCTGGTCGCTGGAGGTGCGCGACATCCGCGATCATGGGTTGGGCAAGCATCGCACCGTTGACGACACGCCTTCCGGCGGCGGTCCGGGCATGGTGATGCGGGCCGATGTCGCCGCGAGCGCGATCGATGCGGTGCGCGCCCAA
>JBBSKJ010000392.1:0-2561 GCA_038256475.1 Micropepsales bacterium
GCCAGGCTCATGCCGTCGCGCTGGGCGCGCTGGTCGATCACCGCCCAGAATTCCGCTTCCAGCGCCACGCTGGTGCGATGCCCCGACAGGGAGAAAGAGCGCTTCTTCAGGCTCATCGGCTCGCCCGCCCGTCCAGCACGGCGAGTTCCTTGCGCAGTTTCTTCGCGCCGGTGCGCGGCGGCATCAGGACTTTTGGCTTTCTCAGTTTCGCAACGGAACCCGCGGCGATCACGGCATTGCGGTCCACCCAGCCATCGGTGTCCAGAAGCCGCACCTTGTTCCATTGTTTGCGCAGCAACCGCACCATCCGGTCGGGCGTCCGGTCCTCGTCACTATCGACAATGACGTTCATCAGGAACAACGCGCCGCGCGGCTTCATCCGCGACTTGGCCAGTTTGAAGAAAGCGCTCGTCTTGAACTTGGCCGGCATGCCGCCTTCGCCAAAGGCATCCAGCACCAGCGCGTCATGGCGGCGGCGGTGTTTCTTCAGATAATCGATCCCGTCCGCGACATGACAGGGCACATCGGCGGGCAGGCTGAAATAATCCCGCGCGATGTCGAAGGATAGTTTGTGAATGTCCACTATAGTCACCGCCACGCCGGCCTTGCGCAGCATGGTCGCCAGCGTGCCGCCGCCGCAGCCGATCATCAACACGTCTTTTGATTTCGCCTGGCGCAGGAAGAAATACATCGCATGGATGTAATCGGCGGTGGAAACGCCGTCGGCATCGCCCGCGCTCTGGTGATATTCCTTCTGCCAGTAGCTGACCTTGCCGGTGCGATTGTCCTGGACGATCACATGGCCGGGCGCGGGAGAAGAACGCATCACGCGTCCAGCCGTTTCAGGTAATAGATCGTGGCATGGCCGGGCGGATAGTCCGGGATGGTGCCGAAAGCTGTAAAACCAAGTTTTTCGTAGAAGTGTGGCGCCTGGAAGGTGCCGGTGTGCAGCCACAATCCGATGCAGCCGCGTTTGCGGGCAACGTCTTCGGCCTTGCGCAGCAGTTCAGCGCCAAGGCCCTGGCCGCGGAGCTCTTCCGGCACCACCAGCAGGTCCACATAAAGCCAACCCGCCCCGGAAGTGCCCCAAAGCCCGCCGGTGATCGCACTGCTTTCCGGATCGCGCAGGACGATGGCCAGCGGCTCGGCCTTGACCGGGCCGATATGGCCTTCGTTGAAGGCCCGTAGCGGCTTGAGAATTTGATCGCGCAGCGACGGATCGGGTGTCTCTTCAATCCCGATTTTGGGTGCGCCGTTTCCGGCAGTCATTTGGGCGCGATCATGTCTTCTGGGCGGACCACGGCGTCGAATTCCTCGGCCGTGACGTATCCTCCGCCCACCGCTTCTTCTTTCAGGGTGGTGCCGTTCTTGTGCGCGGTCTTGGCGATCTTGGCGGCATTGTCATAGCCGATCTTGGGGGCCAGCGCCGTCACCAGCATCAGCGATCTTTCCAGACCGGCCTTGATATTGTCGCGGCGCGGCTCGATCCCGACCACGCAATTGTCCGTGAAGCTCACCGCCGCGTCGGCCATCAGCCGCACGCTTTGCAGGAAGTTATAGGCCATCACCGGATTGTAGACGTTCAGCTCAAAATGTCCCTGCGATCCCGCAAAGGTCAGGGCGGCATTGTTGCCGAAAATCTGCACGCAGACCTGGGTCATGGCTTCGCACTGGGTGGGATTGACCTTGCCCGGCATGATGGAGGAGCCGGGTTCATTTTCCGGCAGCGACAGCTCGCCCAGGCCCGAGCGTGGTCCCGAACCCAGCAACCGGATGTCATTGGCGATCTTGAACAGCGACGCCGCCAGCGTGTTGATCGCGCCATGGCTGAACACCATGGCGTCATGGGCCGCCAGCGCCTCGAACTTGTTGGGGGCGGTGGTGAAGGCCATGCCGGTGATCTTGGCGATCCGATCGGCCACCATCTTGTCGAAGCCGACCGGTGCGTTCAGCCCGGTGCCGACGGCGGTACCGCCCTGCGCCAGCTCCATCAGCTTGGGCATGGTTTGCTCAATACGCGCGATGCCGTTGGCCACCTGGGTGGCGTATCCGGAAAATTCCTGGCCCAGAGTGATGGGCGTCGCGTCCTGGGTATGGGTACGGCCGATCTTGATAATGTCTTTCCACGCCACCACCTTGGCGGCGAGCGCGGTGTGCAGATGCTTGAGGGCAGGCAGCAGCCGGTGCTGGATTTCCTCGGCGCAGGCGATGTGCATCGCCGTGGGATAGGTGTCGTTGGACGACTGGCTCATATTGACGTGATCGTTGGGATGGACCGGCTTCTTGCTGCCCATCTCCCCGCCCATCAGTTCGATGGCGCGGTTACTGATCACTTCATTGGCATTCATGTTGGACTGGGTGCCCGAACCGGTCTGCCACACCACCAGCGGGAAATGCTCGTCCAGCTTGCCGTCGATCACTTCCTGGGCGGCGGCCACCACGGTTTCGCCGATCTTCTTGTCCAGCCCGCCCAGCGCCATGTTGGTTTCGGCGCAGGCGCGCTTGACGATGCCCAGCGCGCGCACCACCGGCTGCGGCTGCTTTTCCCAGCCGATCTTGAA
>JBBSKJ010000393.1:0-2558 GCA_038256475.1 Micropepsales bacterium
AACACGCCGCATCGTCGCCGCTGCCGTGCTGGCCGACCAGGTGCGCCAGTTGCGCAAGCGCGGCTTCGGCCAGTTTCACTTCTATACCCTCAACCAGGCTAACCTGACTTACGCGGCCTGCCGCATTCTCGGTTTACGCCCCAAGGATTTGACATGAGTTTTACACGCGACGCCCGCATTGCCTGGATGAAGGAAGAGGCGAAAAAGCGCCTGCTGCTGCTCGACGGCTCCTGGGGCGTGATGATTCAGGGCTATTCGCTGGGCGAAGGCGATTTCCGGGGCGCGCGCTTCGACAACCATCCCTCCGAGCTGAAGGGCAACAACGATCTGTTGACCCTCACCAAGCCCGAGATCATCCAGAGCATCGGCCGCCAGTATCTGGAAGCCGGTGTGGACTTCATCGAGACCAACACCTTCAACTCCAACTTCACCAGCCAGGAAGATTACGGGCTGGGTCATCTGGTCAGTGAACTGAACGAGGCGGGCGCGCGCCTGGCGCGCGATCTGTGCGACGAGTTCTCCACCTCCGACCGCCCGCGCCTGGTCGCGGGCGTGCTGGGCCCGGCCAACCGCACCGCCACCATCTCGCCTGACGTCAATGACCCGGCTTTCCGCAACATCACCTTTGATCAACTTCGCGAAACCTATCGCGACGGTACCCGCGGCCTGATCAAGGGCGGCGCCGACGTCATCATGATCGAGACGGTGTTCGACACGCTGAACTGCAAGGCCGCGATCTACGCCATCGAGGAAGTGTATGAAGAGATGGGCCTGCGCCTGCCGGTGTGGATTTCCGGCACCATCACCGACCTGTCGGGCCGCACACTTACGGGGCAGACGCCGACCGCCTTCTGGCATTCGGTGCGCCATGCCAATCCCTTCGCCATCGGGCTGAACTGCGCCCTGGGCGCCAAGGAACTGCGCCCCTATGTCGCCGAACTGGCGGGCGCCTGCGACACGCTGGTGTCGGCGCATCCCAATGCCGGCCTGCCCAACGAATTTGGCGGCTATGACGAGACGCCCGAAATGATGGCCGAGATGATTGGCGAGTTCGCCCGTTCGGGCCTGGTCAATATCGTGGGCGGCTGCTGCGGCACCAAGCCCGACCATATCGCCGCCTTCGGTGCGGCGATCAAGAACGTCACGCCGCGCGCCATCCCGGACAAGCCCAAATACATGCGGCTGTCGGGGCTGGAACCCTTCACCCTGACGCCCGACCTGAATTTCATCAATGTCGGTGAGCGCACCAACATCACCGGCTCGGCCCGCTTCCGCAAGCTGATCGCCGCCAATGACTATGAAACCGCGCTGGAAATCGCGCGCGGCCAGGTTGAGAACGGCGCCCAGATCATCGACATCAACATGGACGAGGGGTTGATCGACTCCGAAGCCGCCATGACCCGCTTCGTCAACATGATCGCGGGCGAGCCCGACATTTCCAAAGTGCCACTGATGATCGACAGCTCCAAATGGAGCGTGATCCAGGCCGGCCTGAAATGCTGCCAGGGCAAGGCGGTGGTCAACTCCATTTCGCTGAAAGAGGGCGAGGAACAATTCCTCAGGCAAGCCAAGGAAGTGCGCCGCTTCGGCGCCGCCGTGGTGGTGATGGCATTCGACGAGGTCGGCCAGGCCGACACCAGGGAACGCAAGGTCGAAATCTGCAAGCGCGCCTACGACACGCTGGTGAACAAGGTCGGCTTCCCGCCCGAAGACATCATCTTCGATCCCAACGTCTTCGCCGTGGCTACCGGCCTGGACGAGCATAACGAATATGGCAAGGCCTTCATCGAGGCCGCCGAGATCATCCGCCGCGAGAATCCGCACGCCCATATTTCGGGCGGCGTTTCCAACTTCTCCTTCTCCTTCCGGGGCAATGAGAAAGTGCGCGAAGCCATGCATTCGGTGTTCCTGCTCCACGCCATCAAGGCGGGCATGGACATGGGCATCGTCAATGCCGGCCAGCTGGCGCTGTACCAGGACATTCCGACGCCACTGCGCGAAGGCATCGAAGACGTGCTGTTCAATCGCAAGACCGACGCCACCGAACGGCTGCTGACCCTGGCGCAGGAATATCGCGGCGACGGCTCGGTGGCCGAGGTGGAAGACGCCGCCTGGCGCTCGCTGCCGGTGATCGAGCGCATCACCCATGCCATGGTCCATGGCATTGACGCCTTCATCGTCGAGGATACCGAACAGGCCCGCGCCGAGGCCAAGCGTCCGCTGGACGTGATCGAAGGTCCGCTGATGGCGGGCATGAATGTGGTGGGCGACCTGTTCGGCTCGGGCAAGATGTTCCTGCCGCAGGTGGTCAAGTCGGCGCGCGTGATGAAAAAGGCGGTGGCTTACCTCTTGCCCTTCATGGATGCCGACAAGAGCCAGGTGAAGGAGCCGGTGGGCAAGATCATCATGGCCACGGTCAAGGGCGACGTGCATGACATCGGCAAGAACATTGTCGGCGTGGTCCTGCAGTGCAACGGCTATGAAGTGGTGGATCTTGGCGTGATGACCCCGACCCAGAAGATTCTTGACGCCGCGAAAGAGCACAAGGCCAACATCAT
>JBBSKJ010000394.1:0-2557 GCA_038256475.1 Micropepsales bacterium
CCCATGTTCAGATAGTCGTTGGAACACCAGACGGTGATCGGCTTGCCACCCGTATCCGTATGACCGGACGAATAAGAAGCTTGGGGAAAGGCGCCACGTTCGCGCAAGATGTCGGCGAAGACCCGGTAGCGGCCTTCGCGCTTGAGGGCCGCCAGGGCATCCTGGAAGCTGGTTTTGTAGGAAAACGCCATGACTATCTTCTCAGGGGTGTTCTCGAAGGGCCCTCGTTTCCACAACCATACTCCAGAACAAGTCTCTGATTCCATGCAATTTGTCACATGACAGTACCGCTTTGGGGCCTCGCATTCGTGGCCGGTTCCGCCGTGATCTTGTGGCTGATTTCGCTGCGCATCCGCGATGCCAGCATCATCGATATCTTCTGGGCGCCCGGGATTGCCGGGGTGGTGGATATCGCCGCCCTCATGGGCGAGGCCAGCGGCCCAAGGGTCTCCGCCGCGCTTTTTCTGGTGAATCTGTGGGCTGTGCGGCTGGCCGCCCACATCTTTGCCCGCCGCTCTTTGCCAGGGGCGGGCGAGGATCATCGCTATGCCGCGATGCGCCATCAATTCGGTCCGCGCTGGTGGTGGTGGAGCCTGGTCCAGGTGTTTTTGTTGCAAGCCATTCTCATGTGGTTCATCGCGGCACCGCTGGTGGCCGTGATGCTGTCCGGCCGGGGCCCGATGGGGATGCTGGATTATCTGGGCGTGGCTATTGCCGCGACAGGGCTTTTGTATGAGGCGCTGGCCGATGTGCAGCTGGCCCGGTTCCGTCTGAATCCCGACAACAAGGACAAGGTCATGGACCGCGGACTATGGCGCTGGTCGCGCCATCCCAATTACTTCGGCGAATCCATGCTGTGGTGGGGTTTCTTCCTGATCGGCTTTGCGGCCAGCGGCGCCTGGTGGCTGATCCTCAGTCCGCTGGTGGTGACGCTGCTGCTGTTGCAGGTCTCCGGCGTGACGCTGATGGAAAACAAGATCGAAGACCGCCGCCCCGCCTATGCAGACTACAAGCGCAGGGTCAGCGCTTTTGTGCCGTGGCCGCCGAAGTTCTAGCGCTTAGAGGCGGAAGCGGACCTGGTCGATCCAAAAGCGTTCCAGACGCTTGAGGGTGACGTTCAAACCGTCGAGATGATCGGCGCCGACATTGCCCACCGCTTCCAGCGAACCCAGATGGCGGTCGAACAGTTCGCGCAGCATGTCGCGCACCGTCTCGCCCTTGCGGGTCAGGCGCACCAACACCGAGCGGCGATCGGCTTCCGAACGCTCATGGTGGATGTAACCACCCTCGACCAGCTTCTTGAGATTGTAGGAAACGTTCGAGCCCAGATAGTGACCACGGCTGCGAAGTTCCCCCGCCGTCAGTTCCTGATCGCCGACATTGAAGAGCAGCAGCGCCTGGACCGAGTTGATCTCGCGTTCGTCGCGGCGATCCAGCTCGTCCTTGATCACATCGAGAAGCTGGCGATGCAGCCTCTCAACGAGATTGAGAGTCTCAAGATAATACTTGCGTACCGAAGAAGCGCTACCCAGCGCCGCCGCGGCTTGCGGTTTGGCCATCGCCGTCATTTGCTTTCCCTGCTTTTTGCAGGGCCCACCTATTGTTAAGGCCAGACTAGGGGGGATGTCTTAAGGACGCGTAAAATGCGCGGCATGTCGCGCAACGCTTTCCCGGACAGCATGATTGTGTCGACCTATGGCAAAGAAAGCGTAAACAGATCTACGACAATCGGAACAGCTCTTGCTCATCCAGCGACGCGAAAAACCCGTCCAGATCAGCAACGCCGGCCAGCGCGGAAGGCTGCCATTTCGGATTGCGATCCTTGTCGATCAGCGCCGCGCGCACGCCTTCGCGGAAATCATGGCCGGGCAACAGCCGCAGCGCCAGGCGATATTCCATTGCCAGGCATTGTTGCAAATCGAGATGCGCCGCTGCCCGGATCTGACGATAGACAAGCTTCAGGGATGTCGGCGAACGCATGCGAATGGCCTGGGAGGTCTGTCGCGCAAAGTCACTGCCGTCGCGGTCCAGCCGTTCCAAAATCGCTTCCACAGATGAAGCCGAAAAAATGATTTCGATATGGCGACGCTGTGAGGCGAGTGCGCCGGCTGGAGCCTTGCGCGCAAACGCGCGCACCGCCTCCTCTGCTGCTCTGCCCTCCGCCAGCATGTCCAGCAGCGCACCAAAATCATCACGGCTGACGGCATGGGTGACAAGTCCGGCGGCCAGAGCGTCACCCAGCCCGATGCGCGCACCGGTGAGCGCCAGATACAGGCCCATCTCGCCAGGCGCGCGGGCGAGAAAATAGCTGCTGCCGACATCGGGTATGAACCCGATCACGGTTTCAGGCATGGCGAAATCCAGCGACGCGTCCGCCAGCCGATAGCGTCCATGCACCGACACGCCCGCCCCGCCGCCCATGGTGATGCCGTGCAAAAGCGCGACATAAGATTTGGGATAGGCGCCGATAAGGGCGTTGAGATGGTACTCATCGCGCAGCAACGCTGCGCCTTCATCCCTGCCCGCCACCACCGATTGTTGCACGGCGCGAATATCA
>JBBSKJ010000395.1:0-2542 GCA_038256475.1 Micropepsales bacterium
AATCTACCTTCTGATGATCGCCGTCGGCGGCCAGCTGATCTGGAAGGCGCTCCTTGGCTAAGCCGTTCAAAAGCGGGGTTGCAAAGCTCGGTTTGGCAATCGCCGCGCTTGTCTGCGCGACTGCGTGTGACCCACCCGACCCCGCGCGCGAACAGGCCATGGCCTGTCATCGTCAGCTTCTGAAAAGCGAACTGCACCGCCCCGACGATATTATTGAAGTAATGGAACACCGCCCGATGCCCGCCTGCATGGCAGCCAGGGGTTTTGTCTTTCAAAGGGACGTCGCCGAATGCGCCAAGCGCGAGATCGACGTCGACAACCCCGATTGCTACCGCGAAGCGGGACGTCCCTAGCGACCGGGATGGGGAGTTGCGCGGGTCCCGCGCGTGCCTATGATGCCCAAAACGGGAAGACGGTCATGCGGTGCGCCTTCGTGCCTTTCGCGATGCTGGTTCTGATGGGAGGCGCGGTTGCCCAGACCACCGCCGCCCCCCAGGCGGCGCCCCAGCGCGTCTTGAAGTTTGCGCTGTCACCACGCCCTGACCCGCTGACGGACTGGAAGGCACCCAACCGGCCGCACTGGAAATTGTCGGAACTCCTGGCGGCGCAGTCCGGCCGCCCGAGCTGGTCCCAGACCGTGGTGCAGGACGAGCATTTCACGGGCCGTTTCATCCAGATGGCGCCCGCGGAAAAGACCAAGCGACTTTTTTATGCCGACACCGAAATGTTCTGGATCGTGCAATCGGGGCAGATGCGCGTCAGCGTGGAGGGGATGGAGCCTTTCGTGGCAGGCAAGAGCGTCATCGTTCAGATACCCGCGCGTACGCCTTTCCACATGGAAACGCTGGGCGATGCCCCGGTGCTGCGCTTTGAGGTGATCCATAGCGGCACGCTTCCCATCTATGTGGATGGCGAGACACCCACACCGGTTGCGGGCCAGGACTATGTCCGCATCGCCTATAGCGTTCCGCAGACAACGCTCGATCCGGCCAAGATCTATCTGGATTTCGACAAGGATGTCGTGGGCGGCACAGTGCGCCCCGGCCGCTTCCTGAAATCTGGCAGCCTGATCCGCGGCAAGAGCATCCCCACCCCGCCGCGCGACGATCAGGGTCACTGGCACACCGAAGCCAACGAGTTCTATTTCATCATGGAGGGCAAGCTGGATTTTCAGCTGGAAGACGTGACGCCCTTCATCGTCGAACAGGGCGATGTGGTCTATGTCCCGCATGGCCGTTATCACCGCAACAATTTCACGGGTGAAGGCACGGCCACGCGGCTGGCGATTTTTCCCGCCGGCAATATGAATGTCCTGGACCCCGCCAACCCGTCGAGGCAGGCGCCATGATCGCGCGCGTTCTGATTGCACTGTTGCTGGCGGTTTCCCCTGTCGCCGCACAGCCCGCCGCCCCGGCGATGAAATTCGGCTGGGCGCCCAAGCCGAAATCCGCGCCCTTTGTCGCGCCCAACCGCGCCCATTGGAAGCTGGCCGATGTGCTGAAGGCCCATGCCAGGGAAAAGAGCTGGTCGCAGACGATGGTGCGCGATGCCGATGGCCTGACGGCGACCTACATCCAGTCTGCGCCGGGCGAGATTTCCCGCCGCGTCATGTATTCCGACACCACCATTTTCTTCGTCGTGCAATCCGGGCAATTGCGCGTCACCATCGATGGCGTCGAACCTTTCACCGCCAGCGAAGGCGGCCTGGTGCAGGTGCCATCGCTACGGTTTTTCCATGTCGAGACAGTGGGGACCGCACCCGCGCTTCGCTTCGAGGTAACGCAGACCCTGGCGCCGCCGGTGTATGCGGAAGGCGAGACGCCGCAGCCATTGGCGGGAAAAAGATTCGTCCGCGTGGGCTATTACAGCCCCGCGGCCAGCTATGACGGCAAACAGCCTTTCATCGACTATCGGCAGGACATCGCGACCGGCAAAATGCCGGGCGCGGGTGTGGTGCAGGACGACTTCATTTCAGCCAACATCCAGCGAAGCATGCCGGGAGGGCCCGCGCCCGCCAGCAACACCCGTCATTTTCATCTCAGCAGCGCCATCGCCCTCATCCTGGAAGGCGAGATGGCCTACCAGATCGAAGGCGAGCGCGATTTCACCGCCCGCCCTGGCGACATCGTCTATGTGCCCCAGGGCCGCTGGCACCGCGCCGTGCCCGGCGGCAGCGTCATGGCGGCCCAGGTTTCGGTAAGCCCGGTGGCCAACGCGCTCAGCCTTACGGACCCCGGCGCAGCCACGCGTTGACCAAGCGTCTCCGCTGACAGCACCGGGAGGCTCTGGCCACCCTTCTCCACGATAAAACCGGCCAGCACGTTCACGCGGCACCAAAAGTCCGAAGGGGAATGTCCCCGGCGCTCGCACGGGAACTGAGGCCATCCCCACGGGCCGGCAATGGAACTCTTGAGGCGATAGCCCGTTGCAATCCATGCGTCGCGGGCCCGTATTTATCAGCGGCAGCCTCGCAGGGACTCATGGCAAGTCAAAAGATAGTCTGCATTCTGAACGGAAGTGCAAATTCCCAGAAAGCGGCGGC
>JBBSKJ010000396.1:0-2520 GCA_038256475.1 Micropepsales bacterium
CCACAGACTGTCGCTCATGCCATGCCACCCGGCTTGTTCATGACGGGACTGTTAGATGCTTCGCACGACTCTTTTGTTGCCCGCGCGCGAAGATCGCATGACGGAAATCTTAACGGCGCGCGGGGGTTGGTTAAGGGGAAGTTCCGTGTGCGGAGGGAATGGTGTTTCGCGCTTGCTTCGGCACGCCGCCCTCGCATTGCGTTGGTTGATGGGGCGGTGTTGCTCGGTGCGGGGCAGCTTTTCCGGCGCGCGATAGCGCGCCTGGAAAGCTTGCCCAAAAAAAATGGCCGCTCCGAAGAGCGGCCAAGTTCAGGGAGGAAACGCCCAGGAAGGGCGGCGGCAACTTAATGCCGCACCGCAATAATATGCTTCGGTGATGCTAGGCCCGCAAGAGAAAAGCTATAACGATTCCAGACAAAAAGCCGCAGAATGTCTGGTGTTTCTAACATTTCTGTATGGATTTTGCGCAGCTTGCCGCGTTTCTACGCAGTTATTGCGATGCGGCATGATTAAGACGCGCCCATGTCACAAAAGCGTTACCCACTTCGCGCATCACCTGCTCGCGTTCGCTCAGGCTGACGCGCGGGGCATCGTAATAGGCGGCGACCAGCAGCGGCCTTCGTCCCGGCGGGCGCACAATGGCGACATCGTTGGTGTGGCGCGCGGTGCTGGTGCCGGTCTTGCTGCCTCCGGTCCAGCCGCGCGGCAGGGCGGCGCGCAAGCGGCCTTCGCCGGTGGTGCTGGCGATCATCCAGCTTTCCAGCAACTGGCGGGATTTCTCGCCCAGCACCCTACCCATCAGGATGCGGCGGGTGGTGAGGATGATGGCGCGCGGCGTGGTGGTGTCCAGCAGCGGGTCATACAGGTTGCAATCGGGCTCATAGCGGTCGGCGCGCGTGGCCTCGTCATCGAGCGTGCGCACGAAACGGGTGAGGGACGCGGGCCCGCCCAGGCTGCGCATCAACAGATTGGCGGCGGCGTTGTCGCTGACCTCGACAATGGCGCGGGCCAGGACGGCGATGCTGAGTGCGCCTTCCTCGGCATGGCGCGTGGTCACCGGCGAGCCGGACATCAGGTCGCCCGGGCCATAGAAGAGTTTGCGGCCCAGGCTTTCGCTGCCCGCATCGACCTTTGCCAGAACCTGCGCCGCCAGCAGCAGCTTGAAGGTGCTGCACATGTTGAAGCGTTCGTCGGGGCGCCAGGCCATGGTCTTGCGCGTGGCGGTGTCCAGCGCAAAGACGCCCAGCCGCCCGCCATATTTGCGTTCGATGGCGGCGATGGCGGGGTCGAAGGGCAGGGCGTTGCGCCGGCCGCGCGGCTGGGCCAGCGCGGGACCTGCGGCCAGCGCCAGCAGCGCGGCAAGGAAATGGCGGCGGTCATGACCCATGCTGGCGATTTAGCCAGCACGCGGCCTCAAAGAAAAGCGCTACCCGCGTGGGCCTAGTTCACGGCCGTGCGCAGGGGCGCGGGGTTCAGGGCGGCGATCTGGGGCTGGTCGTTGCTGGCCACCAGCACCGTGCCGTCAAAGCTGACGGCGGCGGCGCCCAGGACGATGGTGGTGCCGTTTTGGGCGGTGAAGGCCAGGGCGGCGGGCTTGCCCTCGTGATCGGTCTGGATGCGCGGGGCGGTGCCGATAACGCGGCCATACTGGTCCATCACCTGCGCCGCCGAAACATTGGGCGGGATGGTGAGGCTGTTAAGGGCGGTGGGCGCCATGGTTTCCGCGCCGGCCGGAATCGAAAAGGCCAGCAGAAGAAGCGCGCTTGCGGCGGCAATACGAAGCGGATGCATGTGGAACCCCTTTCTGGGATACCCCATAAAAACGTTCGCGAAGGGGGAGGGTTGCGGGGGCAACGGAATTTTATCGCGCCGCAATTGCCTTATTGCGCGCTGCTTATTGGGGCATTGGGCTTTCGTCCAAGGCCGCTATTCAGCCGCCAGGGGCATCTGGCCGCCCAGTTCGGAAACATTGATCGCGGTGAGATATGCCATCACCCGCGTCAGGCGCGCGCGCACCGCTGCGAAGGACGGCCGCTTGATGATCCTGTCTTCGTCCAGATACAGCGCGCGGTTGATCTCGATCTGCAGCGCGTGGAAGCCGGACGCGACCTTGCCATACTGCACGGTGGTGTGGCCGCCGGCATAAGGCGTGTTGCGGGTGACGGTGAAACCTTCGCGCAGGAAGGCGATCTCGGCCCGCGCCGTCACCGCCGGCGCGGCGGATGCGCCATAGCGGTCGCCCAAGACGATGTCGGGCACCGCCAGCGCGCTTGGCATGGAGTGGCAATCGATCAGCACCGCCACGCCGAAACGCAGCCGGGTTTCGTCCATCAGCGCGGCCAGCGCGGCGTGATAGGGCTTGTAGAGCTGTTCCAGCCGGGTGTGGACTTCGCCGCTGTCCAGCTTTCGCGAATAGATCTCGGCCCCGTCGCGCACGATGCGCGGGATCACGCCAAGCCCGGCGGCGACGCGCGGGCTGGGGGCATCGACCTTTACGTCCAGGGCGCCGCTGAACATGGC
>JBBSKJ010000397.1:0-2517 GCA_038256475.1 Micropepsales bacterium
TCGTCACCGATCCCGATCATCGCCCGCCGTCGCAGGTCTTCCGGGTCAGCCTGGCGAGCGGCGTCCCGCAACTGGCGCAGCATGTCTATGGCAATGGCGGCGGGGACATCGCGGCCGCAGGCGTCGCCGCATCGGCGGGCAAGCGCCTGCTGATCGGCTCGTCGCTGGACGGCAAGCTGCTCGATTGCAGCCAGCAATAAAAAAGGCGCCCGGCTGGGGCGCCTTTTTCGATTCCGGCAGATCGCCTTAAGCGACCTGGACGATCTCTTCGCCATTGGGATCGCGCAGCACATAGCCGCGGCCCCAGACGGTTTCGATGTAATTGGCGCCTTCGGTGGCGGCGGCCAGCTTCTTGCGCAGCTTGCAGATGAAGACGTCGATGATCTTCAGCTCCGGCTCGTCCATGCCGCCATACAGGTGATTGAGGAACATTTCCTTGGTCAGGGTGGTGCCCTTGCGCAGGGAGAGCAGCTCCAGCATCTGATATTCCTTGCCGGTCAGATGCACGCGGGCGCCGTCGACTTCCACGGTCTTGGCGTCCAGGTTGACGGTGAGCTTGCCGGTGGTGATGACCGACTGGCTGTGGCCCTTGGAGCGGCGCACGACCGCCTGGATACGGGCGACCAGCTCGTCCTTGTGGAAGGGCTTGGTCATGTAATCGTCGGCGCCGAAGCCCAGCGCCTTGACCTTGGCTTCGACAATGGCGTTGCCGGACAGGATCAGGACCGGGGTCTGCACCTTGGCGACCCGCAAGGCCTTGAGAACCTCGAAGCCCGACATGTCGGGAAGCTGCAGGTCCAGCACGATGATGTCGTAATCATAAAGCTTACCGAGATCGATACCTTCTTCACCAAGGTCGGTGGTGTAGACGTTAAGGCCCTCGCTGCGCAGCATCAGTTCGATGCTTCGCGCCATGGCGCTGTCGTCTTCAATCAGCAATACGCGCATGTCAGGCCCCTTCTCTCTTCTTAACGTTCGGACATGCCCTGCAGGTTGCAGAACACGGTTAACCGCTTTCCAGAAGGTAAGCGCAAATAGTTAACAGCAGCTTTCACTGGGCCCTTTGGCTTCAGCCCTTCCTCATCCCGGATTAAGGCCGGGAAAGGGTTGGGGAGGCCGCCATGACCTTGATTCGATTTGTTAAGTTTACCGCCATTTAAATCCTTGGCCTCAAGATGGGGCCAGACGGAGGACAGAAAGTCCGCCAGAAAAAGGCCCCGGGGCGCGAAGCGCCCCCAAAAAGGGAAGTTATGCGCGCTTTGCTCAAGGAAATTGAGGGGATCCCCACCCTGACCCGCTTCGGCCGGGTAGCCCGGATCGAGGGTCTGGCGGTGGAGGTGACCGGCGCGCAAGGGGCCGTCAGCCTGGGCGGCCAATGCCGCATAACCATAGGAAACAACAAGAAAATTCCCTGCGAAGTGGTCGGCTTTCGCGATGGCCGGGCCCTGGTCATGCCGCTGGGTCCACTCGATGGAATCAGCCTTGGTGCGCGCGCCGATTTCGAGGACCGCCCAGTCTCCATCTATCCGTCAAAGGCCTGGCTGGGCCGGGTAATCGACGGTTTTGGCGAGGCTATGGACGGCAAGGGACCGCTGCCCCAGGGCACCATCCCCTATCCGCTCAAGGCACCGCCGCCGGACGCCATGCGTCGCGGGCGGGTGGGCCGCAAGCTGGATCTGGGCATCCGCGCCCTGAACGCCTTTGCCACCTGCTGCGCCGGCCAGCGTATGGGCATTTTCTCGGGCTCGGGCGTGGGCAAATCCACGCTGATGTCCATGCTGGCGCGCAATTCCGACGCCGATGCCATCGTGATCGGCCTGATCGGCGAACGCGGCCGCGAAGTGAAGGAATTCATCGAGGACGATCTGGGCGAAGAAGGCCTGGCGCGTTCCGTCGTGGTCGCCGCCACCTCTGACGAAGCACCGCTGGTGCGCCGCCAGGCCGCCTATGTCGCCATGACCGTGGCCGAACAGCTGCGCGATCAGGGCCTGAATGTGCTGCTGCTGATGGATTCGGTGACCCGCTTCGCCATGGCCCAGCGCGAAATCGGCCTGTCGGCGGGCGAGCCCCCGGCATCCAAGGGCTATACCCCCACCGTTTTCGCCGAGCTGCCGCGCCTGCTGGAGCGGGCGGGACCGGGCGTCGAAGGCGGCGGCACGATCACCGGCCTGTTTACCGTATTGGTGGAAGGCGACGACCATAACGAACCGGTGGCCGATGCGGTGCGCGGCATCCTGGACGGCCATATCGTTTTGGAACGTGCCATTGCGGAACGTGGCCGGTTTCCGGCCATCAACATTCTCAAATCGGTCAGCCGCGCCATGCCCGGCTGCAACACCGACACCGAACAAAGCCTTGTTTTACAAGCCCGTGGCCCGCTGACCATTTACGAAGATATGGCAGAGTTGATCCGGCTCGGTGCCTACAAGGCTGGCACGAATCCTGAAGTGGACAACGCAGTCAGGCTCTATCCGCAGCTTGAGGCCTTTCTGGCCCAGGGCAAAAACGAGCGGGTAA
>JBBSKJ010000398.1:0-2517 GCA_038256475.1 Micropepsales bacterium
CAAAGTCGTTCATCGCGGCAGCGGTCCAGTCGGTATCGCGGTTTGAGGCCTCAAACAAGGCGCGCTCGAAATTCGACGCCACCTGGATATCCATGGACGGGCTCAAGGTGGCGTGCGATGCGCCGGCGGCATAGACGCCCTCGTTCAAGGCGCGGGCCATGATGTCATTGGCGTTGGTGGCGATCACCAACCGCGCCACATTCAGGCCCATGCGGCTGGCGGCTTCGCCGGCGAAGATGTCACCGAAATTGCCGGTGGGCACCACAAAGGTGGCGGGCTTGCCCAGTGCCGCAGTTGCCGTGAAGTAATAAACGCACTGCGCCGCGATGCGGGCGAAATTGATCGAATTTACCGCCGTCAGGCTGATTTTATCCGCGAAAGCGGCATCGGCGAACAGCAGCTTCACGATGCCTTGCGCGTCGTCGAAGCTGCCTTCCAGCGCGATGTTGTGAACATTGGCGTGCGCCGACGTCGTCATCTGCAACCGCTGCACGTCGCTGACGCGCCCCTTGGGATGCATCACGAAGACATTGATGTTGGGAAGGCCGCCCAGTGCGGCAATCGCCGCCGATCCGGTATCGCCCGAGGTCGCCGCCACGATGGTGGCGCGGCCGCCGCGCCTGGCCAGCGCCCGGCTGAACAACTGCCCCAGAACCTGAAGCGCGATATCCTTGAACGCCAGGGTCGGACCGTGAAACAGCTCCAGCAGATATTGACCATTGCCAATATCCACCAAGGGCGCGATTTCCGGCGCGTCAAAATCGGCATAGGCCGCTTCGATGGCTTCGCGCAGTTCGCCTTCGCTGAAGGAGCCAGCGGTGAAGCGCGACAGGATGGCGAAGGCGACGTCCTGATAGCGCTGGCCTTTGAAGACGGCAATTTCGGATGGTGAGAATTGCGGCCAGCTCTGCGGCAGATAGAGGCCGCCATCGGGGGCAAGCCCCGCCAGCAGCACATCGGAAAAGGAGGTCTGGGGCGCCTGGCCGCGGGTGGAAATGAACTGCATGGCAGCGGGGGTTATAGGGCGGGAAACCGCCTCAAACCACCTATTTGAGGCGGATCCGCCCCCTGGAAATATGGAAGGCCAGCCAGATACATAGCAGTGCCGCCGCCAGGGCGAACCAGGTGAAGGCATAGCCCAGATGCTGGTTGCGGAAACTGACCACCGTGTGCCCGCCTTTGGGCCAGCCGCCGGGATTGGCCGTGGCGTCGGCCTCGACCACCACCGGCGCGGCCAGCCGCACCCCGGGCCCCGCCATGGCGACCACGTCGCGGGCATACCAGATGCGATTGCCAAGGTCAGGCGGCGGGGTGAAGCCGCTCGCCGGATCGGGGGTGCGCCACACCCCAGTCACCTGGGTGAGGCCTTTGACATTGCCCGCCGCGCGGCTGTTGGGGTCCAGCTTTTCCTTGGGGATTTCACCCCGGTCCACCATCAGCACCCGCCCGTCCTCGGTGCGCAAGGGCGTCAGCACATGATAGACCGCAGCTCCGCCCGTGGTGGCAAAGGCATAGGCCTCTTTGCCGTGATCGAACACTCCGCGCAGGGTGACACGATGATACTGCGCTGCGTCGCCCGGCATCGCCAAAACGGTATCCAGCGACAGTGGCACGGCCGACATGTTGGCGTTCACCTTGGCGATCAGCCCCAGCTTCCAGGACAGCCGCTCGAGCTGCCAGAAACCCAGTCCGCACAGGATGGCGAAGAGAATGATGGTGGCAATGGTGAAGCCGGGATAGGGACGAAAGGTCATTCCACCCGCCCCTCGCCCGCTTTGTGTTTGTACTGGAGCACCAGCAATGCCGACTTGGACAGCCTCAGGAAAATCGCGGTCAGAAGACAGATCAGCGGAATCCAGAGCACGGCATGCACCCACAAAGGCGGCAGGAAGCTGAACTCCACATACAGCGCCAGGCCGCAGACGATGGCGCCGACGATCAGAATGCCGAACACCGCCGGACCATCGCCCGCATCGAACATGGCGTAATCCAGCGCGCAGGCGGGGCATTGTTTTTTGAGCGAGATATAGCCGTCAAACAACGGCCCCTGCCCGCAACGCGGACAGAGGCCGAAGAGAACTGCCTTGGCGGTGGCCGGAGGGATCAGTGCGTAACCGAGCCCGCGCCCCACACATAAATGCAGGCGAAGAGGAACAGCCACACCACGTCCACGAAGTGCCAGTACCAGGCCGCCGCCTCGAATCCGAAGTGGCGCTCGGGGGTAAAATGGCCGGCCATGGCGCGGAACAGGCAGACGATCAGGAAGATGGTGCCGATGATCACATGGAGGCCATGAAAGCCGGTCGCCATGAAGAAGTTGGAGCCATAGATCGCGCCCATATTGCCGACGCCGGCGGTCAGCGCCGCATGGCTGGCCTGGGTGAAGGGTTCCAGCGCCAGGCCGCCATTGAAGCCGAAGGTGAAGGGCGCATGGATATACTCATAGGCCTGCACCGCGCTGAAGCAGAGGCCCAGGATCACGGTCAGGGCCAGGCCCTGCACCGCGCCCTTCTTGTC
>JBBSKJ010000399.1:0-2507 GCA_038256475.1 Micropepsales bacterium
TCGCGCCGGGTGTGAGCGAAACCATGGGATTCCCTGTGTTTTTTCTCATTTGCGAGAACGCGCAAACCGGGTGCGTCGTTCCCGCATGGATTTGCGCGTTGACGCGGCCCATGGCGCCCCTCTATATCGGCGGCGGGCCACACCTCCCCAACGAGGTGCTATCATTCTGGAAGGAATGAACCGCGATGACTGAGATTGCCAAAGAAGGCAAACATCCGGCTGTGCGTCCCGCGCGGCCTTTTTTTTCGTCCGGACCCTGCGCCAAGCGGCCGGGATGGACGGCCGAAGCCCTGAAGGGCGCACTGGTGGGACGCTCCCACCGCTCCAAACCCGGCAAAGCCAAGCTTTCGGATGCGATCAACCGCACCAGGAAGCTGCTGAACCTTCCCGAGGGCTATCGCTGCGGCATCGTCCCGGCATCGGACACCGGCGCGGTGGAAATGGCGCTGTGGTCGCTGCTGGGTCCCCGCCCGGTCGACCTGTTCGCCTGGGAAAGTTTTTCCGAGGACTGGGTCACCGACACGGTCAAGCAGCTCAAGATTGCGGAGACGCGCGTCTTCAAGGCGCCTTACGGCAGCCTGCCCGACATGACGCAATACAATCCCGCCCATGACGCGGTGTTTGTGTGGAACGGCACCACCAGCGGCGTGAAGCTGGCCAGTGGCGACTGGATTTCCGATTCCCGCACCGGCCTGACCATCTGCGATGCGACCTCGGCCGCCTTCGCGATGGAGTTGCCCTGGGACAAGCTCGATGTCGTCACCTTCTCCTGGCAGAAGGTGCTGGGCGGCGAAGCGGCGCATGGCATGCTGATCCTGAGCCCCCGCGCCGTGGCGCGGTTGGAATCCTATTCGCCCCCCTGGCCGATGCCGAAAATCTTCCGCATGACCAAAGGCGGAAAGATCGTCGAAGGCATCTTCGAAGGCGAAACCATCAACACGCCGTCGATGGTGGCGGTGGAGGATTATCTCGACGCGCTGACCTGGGCTGAAAGTGTGGGCGGACTGAAAGGCCTGATCCAGCGCTCCAACGCCAATCTGCAGGTGCTGGAAAAATGGGTCGCTGGCTCGAACTGGGCCGGCTTCCTGGCGGACGACAAATCCATCCGGTCCAACACCAGCGTCTGCATCAAGATCACCGATCCCTGGTTTGAATCGCTCAGCGACGAGGCCAAGGCCGATACCGCCAAGAAAATCGCCACCCTTCTGGACAAGGAAGGCGTGGCGCTGGATATCGCCGGCTACCGCGCCGCGCCGGCTGGGCTTCGCATCTGGTGCGGCGCCACGGTGGAACAATCCGACCTCGAAGCACTCACCCCCTGGCTCGACTGGGCCTGGGCGCAAGTCAAAGCCTAACGCAAGGAAAACTGCTCATGCCGTTCATCTCGGAAAACAAGCTGGAAGAAGCCCTGGTGCGCGCCGTCAAGAGCCCGGCCACGGCGCCAGACTTCTATCGCCTGCTGCTGGAAAGCGATCTGCTGGTGCTGGGCACGGTCGAAGGCCAGGAGGATGCGGGGAGCCGGTTCAGCCTGGAGCCGGGCGGCCAGCTGCAACTCGTCACCGGGGAAAACAAGGGGCAGAAATTCCTGCCGGTATTCTCGTCGCTGGCGCGCATGCAGGAATATGTGAAGGAGGAGAGCAAGTATCTCTCCATCAACGGCCGCGCCCTGCTCGACCTCACCCGGGGGGCGCCGGTCATCCTGAATCCGGCTTCCGAGTATGGCCGCGAACTTGCGCCTGGCGAGGTGGAACAGTTGCTCAATCCCATGCCCCCTTCGGCGCAAGTGGCGCTCACAACCAGCGACGTCTTCTATCCCATGCCGCTGATCAATGCCCTGGTGTCGGTGTTCGAAAAGCATCCGCACGTGCAGACCGCCTGGATGATCCGGGTCGGCATCGGCGATGCGGGCAGCCAGGTCCAGCCGCTGGTCGGCGTTGAGACCAGCGGCGACATGGCCGTACTGGTGGCCGACATTGAGCGCGCCGCCGCGGAAGGCGCGCCCGGAATCGTGTTCGATGTGCAGCGGGTGGACCGCGCGCGGCCCACCGCCATGGCCGGCGCGCTGCTCCAGGCCCAGCCCTTCTATCAGCGCGGCGGCGCCGTTCCCGGCCAGTTTCTCAACTAATCCCTTCGAACAAGGACTGACCCATGCCCAAGGTTCTGATCGCCGACAAACTGTCCCCCGCCGCCGTCGCCATCTTCAAGGAACGCGGCGTCGAGGCCGATGTGAAGACCGGCCTTTCCAAGGAGGAACTGATCAAGATCGTGGATCAGTATGACGGCATCGCCGTGCGCTCGGCCACCAAGCTGACCGCCGATGTGCTCAAGGCCGCCAAGAATCTGAAAGTGGTGGGCCGGGCCGGCATCGGGGTCGACAATGTCGATATTCCCGCCGCCACCGCCGCCGGCGTGATCGTGATGAACACGCCTTTCGGCAATTCCATCACCACCGCCGAGCATGCCATTTCGCTGATGCTGGCGCTGGCGCGCGAACTGCCCGCCGCCAA
>JBBSKJ010000400.1:0-2505 GCA_038256475.1 Micropepsales bacterium
CTTCGCTGTCCGAACCGTGGACCGAATTGGCTTCGATCGATTCGGCATGCGCCTTGCGAATCGTGCCTTCGGCGGCGTCGGCGGGGTTGGTCGCGCCCATCACGTCGCGGTTGCGCTCCACCGCATCCTCGCCTTCGAGAACCTGCACGACGACCGGGCCCGAAGTCATGAATGAAACCAGGTCGTTGTAGAAGGGGCGCTCCTTGTGGACTACGTAGAAGCCCTGCGCCTGCTCCTTGCTCATCTGGATGCGCTTGGAAGCGACGACACGAAGCCCCGCCTCTTCCAGCATCTTGGTGACCGCTCCGGTCAGGTTACGGCGGGTTGCGTCGGGCTTGATGATCGAAAAGGTGCGCGTGACGGCCATGGCCGGACGGTCTCCTGTAAAATGGGGTTGGATTGGCGGCAGCGCCTAGCCGCCCGCCGCGCCTGCGGCAAGGGCGCGCGGCTGCTTGCGGTGACTTCTTGAGGTGATCGGCGCCTTGCTCCAGAACGCTTGGCTTGGGGGGTGGCCGGGTGGGACGTTCGAACAGTCAATCGCCGGGCGAACCGGCCAGGCTTTCAGCCTTTTCGCTCGTCGCGCGCGCCTTTGCGACGATCGTCGTCATTTCCATCGCCGTCGCCGCTTACGTCTATCAATCGCAGCGCCCCGGCGTCGATTTTGTCAGCTTCTGGGCGGCAGGCAGGCTCATGCTCGCCGGAACCGCGCCGCTTGCCTACGACATTGTAGCTCACCGCGCGATCGAGCTGACGATGGTAAATCTGGGCGGGCTGATGCCCTTCCCTTACCCGCCGCCGTTCCTGCTGCTGACCGGCACCTTCGCCTTCCTGCCCTTCTGGATCGCGTATCTGCCGTGGATTATCGGCACGATCGCGCTCTACCTTTTCGCCACGCGCCCGTTCGTCGCCCCGCGCTTCGCGCTTGCCCACCCAGGCGCGCTGGTCAACGCGATCATTGGCCAGACCGGTTTTCTCACCTCGGCGATCTTCCTTGGCGGCGCGACTCTGGTCGCAAAACGGCCAGTCCTGGGCGGAGCGATCATCGGAATGCTGGTGATAAAACCGCAGCTTGCGGTGCTTTTCCCTGTCGCCTTGCTGGGCAGCCGCAACTGGCGCGCAATCGCCGCTGCCGCCGCCTCGGCTATCGCGCTGCTTGCGCTCGCAGCCGCGCTCCTCGGCATCGAAACCTATGTCGCTTTCCTGTCGATGGCGCAGCAGCAAGGCGCCTTCCTGTCGACGCGCGAGTGGGACTGGGGCGAGCAAGCCAGCGTTTTCGCCGTTTTTCGCTATTTCGGCACCGGTCGCGAGCTGGCTTTTGCCGTGCAAGGCGTGTTTGCGCTCGCGGCCGCGGCGCTGACTTGGCGCGCCTGGGCCAGCGGGCATCCGCACCGTGCCGCGATCTTGGCCGCTTCGGCGCTGTTCGTCCCGCCCTATCTGTTCGCTTACGACAGTTTGATCCTGGTCCTGCCGCTGGCGGTCTTGCTCAAGGATCGCGACCGGCCGTGGCTTCCCGCGATCGCCTGGCTGCTGCTGCTGGTGCCATTGTTCGGCTATGTCGGCCTATACGAAGGGCCCAATACCATCCCGCTCGCCGCCGCTTTGTGCCTGTGGGGGCTGCTGACCCTTCGCCAAGCCGCCATCCAGCCGCAGGTAGCGAGCGCATAAAAAAAGAGCGGCGGCGTCTTTCGACGCCGCCGCCCCTTTTTCAGTACATTACGTAGGCTTAGAGAGCCGTCGCAACGTTGCTGAAGGTGTCGCTCAGCGAGTTACCAACGCTGCTCATCGCACCGATCGCCGCAACGGCGATGAGAGCTGCAATGAGGCCATATTCAATGGCGGTTGCACCCGTTTCGTTTTTAATCAGCTTCAGAAACTTGGCCATGTCCATCTCCTTTAGGCTCCACTGGGAGCCGAAGCTCCCCCACCTGCGCTGAAGTATCGCGTAGGTTGCCCTGAGGATTAGTGCCCAATCAGTTGAGAAAGGCTTAAAGGCGCCGGTTTCCGAAACGTTAAAATTTGCCGGGCCTGGAAATGCCAGCCGGCGCCCGCTTTACCGGCCTTTCACATCTCTTCTCTATGGGCACCAATTATGAAGATGGAGGCAATAGAGGCGGGCGCACCAATAAAGGGGGGCGCAACGCAGCCTGGCTATGGCATCGCAGCCATGGCCGTGGCGGCGCTAATCGCCATTGCCATCCAGTCGCTGTGGATCCCGATCGATGCCGATGTTTCCTGGCTGATCAGCGTTTCGGAACGCGTGATCGCGGGCGACCGGCTGTATGTGGACATCATAGAGGTCAATCCGCCGGCATCGGTGTGGATGTACATCCCCTCGGTGCTGCTCGCCCAATTGCTCGACATCCGCCCCGAAGCGATGGTCGCCGCATCCTTCATCGCGGCGGCTTTGGTTTCGACCATCGCCACCGTCCGGCTGTCCGCCAGGCTCGACAATCCGCCGCCCGCCGCATTGCTTGGCGCGGCGCTCGCCTTCATCACCATGGTAAC
>JBBSKJ010000401.1:0-2497 GCA_038256475.1 Micropepsales bacterium
ATCCAGAGTCACGAGCTTGGATTGGGCTTATCATCTGGATGGCCGGGTCAAGCCCGGCCACGGTGAGAAGAGTTAGCGATTGGCTCCGGGCACCCACAGCACATCGCCCTTGCCGCCGTCATTGGCGGCGCGCGCCATCACGAACAGGTGATCGGAAAGCCGGTTGGCATAATGCAGCGCCGCCGCGTTCATCTCTTCCTGCGCTGCCAGCGCGGCGATCGCCGCTTCCGCCCGCCGCGCGATGGCGCGGGCCAGATGCAGATGCGCCGAAAGCGGCGTGCCGCCGGGCAGCACGAAGGAGGTGAGCGGCGACAGTTTCTCGTTCATCGCGTCGATCTCGCGCTCCAGCCGCTCCACTTGAGCCGGCGCGACACGCAGGCGGCTTTCGCCCTTGCGGCCATCCTCGGGTGCGGAAAGATCGGCCCCCAGATCGAACAGGTCATTCTGGATACGCGCGAGCGCCGCGTCGAACGCGCCCGCATGCAGTCGCGCCACGCCAATGGCGCTGTTGGCTTCATCCACGGCGCCGATGGCGGTGATCCGCAGGGATGTCTTGGATACACGGCTGCCATCGGACAGGCCGGTTTGCCCAGAATCGCCGCCTTTTGTGTAGATTTTATCGAGTCTTACCACCGGAAAATCCGCCCTTGCCGCGCAAATCTTAGCTTGTATGATCCCGCCAATCTTCACCAATTTGCGCGCTTTTAGGTTCTTTCGCATGTCTGTCGATGCCCCCGAAATCGTTGAAACCGAGAACACCCGCGTCGCCTGCGATGGCGGCGGCGGCGCCTTGGGGCACCCGCGCGTCTATCTCGAAATGGGCGACGAAACGTCGGTCGAGTGCCCTTATTGCGACAAGCGCTTTGTGCTCAAGGCTGGGGCACACGGGACTGGCCATCATTGACCGCTCTTAAAAAGGGCGACCATCTCTATCTGGTGGACGGGTCGGGCTATCTGTTCCGGGCCTATCACGCGCTGCCGCCGCTGACCCGCAAATCCGACGGCCTGCCGACCGGCGCGGTGTCGGGCTACTGCAACATGCTGTGGAAGCTGCTGGCCGACATCAAGGGCCCGGAACAGCCGACCCATCTGGCGGTGATCTTCGACGCCAGCGAGAAAACCTTCCGCAACGAAATCTACAAGGAATACAAGGCGCACCGCCCACCGGCGCCCGAAGACCTCATTCCGCAATTTCCGCTGGTGCGCGAAGCCACCCGCGCCTTCGGCGTCTCCTGTGTCGAGATGAAGGGCTTTGAGGCCGACGACTTGATCGCCACCTATGCGAGGGCAGCGCGCGAAGTCGGCGCCCGCTGCACCATCATCACCTCCGACAAGGATCTGATGCAGCTGGTGGTGGACGGCAAGGTCGAGCTGCTGGACACGATGAAGAACCGCCGCCTGGCCAGCGCCGAAGTGCTGGAGAAGTTCGGCGTCACGCCGGACAAGGTGGTGCAGGTGCAGGCGCTGGCCGGCGATTCCACCGACAATGTTCCGGGCGTGCGCGGCATCGGCGTCAAGACCGCGGCCGAGCTGATCAACCTGTATGGCGACATCGAAAATCTGCTGGCCAGGGCTGGCGAGATCAAGCAGCCCAAGCGCCGCGAAACCCTGATCGAGAATGCGGAAAATGCCCGCATCTCGCTAAAGCTGGTGACGCTTGACGACAAGGTGCCGCTGAAGGAACAGCCGGACGAATTCGCGGTGCATGAGCCGGACTGCAAGGAACTGATCGCATTTCTCAAGGCGATGGAATTCGGCTCTATCACCAAGCGGGTGGCGGCCCATTTCGAGGTTCAGGACCTGGACCTGATCGCCGCCGCGCCGACGGTCGCCAATGTGCTGCCGCCAAAGCCCGAACTGCCGCCCATCGAAGGCGAAACCCCCGCCGACACCTCGGCCCTGCGCGCCCCGATCGACCGCGATGCCTATGTCACGGTGACGACGGCCAAAGAGCTGGAAAAATGGATCGCGCGGGCCTACGAGACTGGCATTGTCTGCGTCGATACTGAAACCACTTCGCTGGACGCGATGGTTGCGGGTCTTTGCGGTGTGAGCCTGGCGGTGGCGCCGGGGGAGGCTTGTTACATTCCCTGCGGTCACCGCAAGGGAGACGGCCTGTCGCTGGACTTGTCACAGGCGCAGGATGGCGGTGAAGCCGTGGTGCAGATGGCCGAGGCCGATGTGCTGGCCCGCCTCAAGCCACTGCTGCAAGACGACAGTATCCTGAAGGTCGGTCAGAATGTGAAATACGACGCGCTGGTTTTCCTGCAGCGCGGCATCCGCCTCGATCCTATCGATGACACCATGCTGATGTCCTATGTGCTGGAAGGCGGGCTGCACGGCCATGGCATGGACGAACTGTCCGTGCTGCATCTCTCCCATACCCCGCTTACGTTCAGCGAAGTCACCGGCAAGGGCAAGGACAAGCGCACCTTCGACTGCGTGCCCGTGGCCGAGGCCACCAAATATTCCGCCGAGGATGCCGACGTCACCCTGC
>JBBSKJ010000402.1:0-2486 GCA_038256475.1 Micropepsales bacterium
GCCATGGCAATTTTGCTGTTGCTCTCCTATCTGCCCCCTCTCGGACCACACATTCCCCTGATTCTCACGCTGGTGCGGGCGGCCGGCCCCAATAAGGTGCTGGTCTTCTCCAGGACCACCGGCTTTCGCCACGACTCGATCCCCGTAGGCATCCAGGCCATCCAGTCGCTTGGCGCAGCCAATGGCTTTGGCGAGCGCGACTTTCTCAGGCGAGGTGGTGGTGCCGATCACGGTGGCGCCCAGATGTGCGGCCCATTGCACCGCGATCTGGCCGACGCCCCCGGCGGCGGCATGGAACACGATGGTCTCGCCCCCCGTCACGCGATGAATTTGGCGCAGCAGATACTGCGCCGTCATGCCCTTGAGCAGGATCGCGGCGGCAACCTCGTCGCTGATGCCGTCGGGAATCTTGACCAACCGGGCGCCCGGGACGTTGGCGGCCTCGGCATAGGAGCCAATAAAGCCGCTGGCGTAACCGACACGGTCGCCCGCCTTGAAGCCGCTGACCCCATCGCCGAGCGCTTCGACCACGCCGGCCGCTTCCGAGCCCAGGCCGGACGGCATGGGCAGGGGATACAGGCCGGTGCGGTGGTAGGTGTCGATGAAGTTGACGCCAATGGCGCTGTGCTTCACCCGCACCTGACCTGAAGCGGGCGGCGGCAGATCGACATCGACAAACTGCAGCACATCGCTGCCGCCGGGTTTGTCGAAGCGGATTGCCTTCATGGTCAGTTCGCCTGCGCCTGCTGGCGCATCTGCGCCGGCAGGGTGAGGGTGTTGGACAGCACGGCGGGGTCGGTGATGCCTTCCGAGCAATTGCCCATCTGGCAGAGATAGACGGTGGACTGGCCGTTGATCATGCCCTGTCCGGTCGCGGGATGGCCCGGCGGCAAGGGATCGCCCGGCTCGATCTGCACGATCATGCCATTGGGCACCGGTTTGCCCCAGAAGGCCCGCAGCAGCTCCTGGGTCTTGGAATTGCCCTTATGGCCGACCACCACCAGCACCAGGCTGTTGATCAGATATTCGAAGCCGGCAAAGAAAGCGCCCGAACCGTTCATCACCCGGTTGGCCTCGTCGCCGAAGGTGACGGCCAGGGTGGAGGCGCGGCTCATATAATCGGTTTCGCCGGTCAGCAGCGCCAGCCGTGTCAGCACCGTCAGCATGGTGCCGTTGGCCGACGGGGCGGGATTGTCGAACAGCATGCGCGGACGGATGAACAACTGCTCGGCGTCATCGGCATTGTAGCAATAGCCGTTGATCTGATTGTTCCAGAAGCGAGTGTCCAGGGTCTTGGTCCACATCTTGGCGGGCGCCAGGAAGCGCTCGTCGCCCGTGACTTCCCACAGCTGGATCGCGGCGCGCGCCATGTTGGCATAGTCGTCGGCAACGCCGATGCTGGCCTTGGCGCCATTGTTGGCGATATGGGCGAGACGGTCGCCATCGCCCAGCGTCGCCACCACATGGTCGAAAGCCTGGATGGCGGCCTGGGTCCATTCCGGCTTTTCGAACACCATCCCGGCGCGGGCGATGGCGGCGATCGCCAACCCGTTCCAGTCGGCGAGCAGGCGCTCGTCGCGCCGCGGACGGCTGCGCTTTTCGCGCGCCGCCAGCAGCATGCCGCGCTGCTTGACCAGCAACGTCTCGTCCGCCTCATTGGCGGGAACGGGGTTGCCAAGCCGGCGTGGCAGGTTGCGGCCCTTGAAGTTGCCGTCGCGGGTCACGCCATAGACCTGCTTGAAGCGGGCCGAGAAGGTGCCGACAAGCGCGGCGTCGATCTCCGCCTCGCTCCAGGTATAGTATTTGGCGTCTTCGTCCTCGTTGCCCGAGCCGATCGCCGCGGCGAAACCACCCTCCACCCGCATGTCGCGCAGCAGCCATTCCACCGTTTCGGTTACACGCTGGCGGCACAGTTCGTTGCGGTTGAACTGCCAGGCGCCGGTGCAGACTTCGATCAGCTGGGCGTTGTCGTACAGCATTTTCTCGAACACCGGCTCCAGCCAGCGTTCGTCCTGGCTGTGGCGGAAAAAGCCACCGCCGACATGGTCATACACGCCGCCGAACAACATGCTGTCGAGGGTGGTGAAGACCAGCTGCGAGAATTGCGGCATGCCGTTGCGCAGGAAGGCGCGCCACAGCAAGTCCAGCATCAGGGCGTTGGGGAATTTCAATTGGCCCTGCATGCCGCCGAAGAAGATGTCGTAATGCTGGGCGATGCGCAGCGCCGCCATGTCCAGGTTCATATTCTCCTGCACCGCGCTCATGTCGCGGTTGTAGAGATTCTCAAGGCCCGCCCGCACGGTGGCGGAGATCTCGGCCACCTTGACCTTGTCGGTCTGGTAAAGCTTGGAAACGTCACCCAGCACGCGGCTGAAGGACGGAATTTCGTTCTTGTCTTCCGGGGGCAGATAGCCCGTCACCCAGAAGGGCACGGCGTCGGGGTTGAGGAATATGTTCAGCGGCCAGCCGCCATTGTGGCGCATCGC
>JBBSKJ010000403.1:0-2485 GCA_038256475.1 Micropepsales bacterium
AAGGGGATGAAATGCAAAAGCACAAAATGAAGTTGGCGATACCCGCCCTGGCGGCGCTGCTGGCGATTCCGGCGGGCGCGCAGGTACCAGCGGGGATGGATCCCGGCTCGCTGGGGCGCAATGATCCGATGCCGATCCGCCCCGATTACATGCGCACCCGCGCGGTGATCTCCCCCGTCATTCATGCCGATCGCCGCGTCACCTTCCGGCTGAACGCACCCGAAGCTACCGATGTGCGCCTGACCGGCCATGTGATCGGGCCCAGAATGCACTGGCTGTCACCGGACCGTACCTTGCCCATGACCAAGGGCGCGGACGGAATCTGGAGCATCACGCTGGGTCCGCTGGAGCCGGAAATCTATCCATACAGCTACCTGGTGAACGGGGCGGGCGTCTCCGATCCGGGCAACCGCATCAATCTGGTGGAAGTGCCGGGCGATCGTGCCGCCTATTACGATCCGCAGGAGGTGCCGCACGGCGATGTGCGGATGGTGGTCTATCACTCCAAGGCCACCAACTCGGTGCGCTACCTGCGCGTCTATACCCCGCCCGGCTATGACGACAGCAAGGAGCGCTATCCGGTGCTGTATCTGCAGCATGGCGGCAATTGCTGCGAGTACAGCTGGATGGAACAGGCCCGCGCCAACACCATCATGGATAACCTGATCGCCGAAAAGAAAGCGCGGCCGATGATCGTGGTGATGGCACTGGGGGCGCGTTCCGGTCCCAGCGAGGGCCTTGGACCCGTGCCGTCGCAGCGCGAAGGCTTCAAGCCGCCGCCGGGCCAGAGCAATTACGATCCGGGCAACCTGTTCGAAGTGGATCTGCTGACCGGCATCATTCCGTTCATCGACAAGAAATTCCGCACCCTTGCCAATGCCGACAACCGCGCGCTGTCGGGCCTGTCACAGGGCGGCATCCAGACCGTGACCATCGGGCTGCGCCACACCGATGTTTTCCACTGGCTGGTGCCGATGAGCGCGGGCGCGGAGAACCAGGGCGACGACCAGTTCATGAAGATCAGTCAGGACATCTTCGCCAATGTCGAGCCGCTGAAGAAGAATCTCAAGCTGCTGCATTTTCTGGTGGGACGCGAGGATGTGCTCTACGAGCCCGACAAGCGGCTGGCGGAAAAGCTGCAATCGCTGGGGGTGAAACTCACCTTCCAGGCCCTGCCCGGCATGCATGAATACAAAGTGTGGCGGCGCGGCCTGTATGAAAGCGCGCCGCTGCTGTTCCGCTGATTTAAGGAAACAGCCGCTCGGTGGCCCAGGGATCAGCGGCGCTGGCGCGGCTGTAAACCAGGCGGTCGTGCAGCCGGAAGGGCCGGTCGCGCCAGAATTCGATGCGCAACGGGGTAATGCGCCAGCCGGTCCAGTGCGGCGGGCGCGGCACCGTGCCGATGCCGTATTTTAGCGCATATTCGGCGATGCGTTTTTCAAACACCCAGCGCCCTTCCATCGGGCGCGACTGGGGCGAGGCCCAGGCGCCGATCTGGCTGTCCTTGGGACGGGTGGCGAAATAGGCGTCAGCCTCGGCATCGGAAACCTGCGTCACGCTGCCCTGCACCCGCACAACCTTGCGCAGGCTCTTCCAGTGGAAGTTGATCGCGGCATGGGCGTTGGCCGCCAGCTCGTCGCCCTTGATGCTTTGCGCATTGGAATAAAATACAAAGCCGCTGGCGTCGGCGCCCTTGAGCAGCACCATGCGCACATTGGGATGGCCGTCAGCGTCGGCGGTGGCCAGCGCCATGGCATTGGCATCGGCGGGTTCGGATGCTTCCGCCTCCTTCATCCAGGCGGCGAACAGCGCAAAGGGGTCGGCGCTTGGCGTGATGCCGCCATCGTCCACAGGACCGCCCATTTCCATGGTCATGACGTCGCCATAGCAGTTTCGTTTCAGGCAGGGTAGCCTTGGGTCACGCATGGCCCAAATGCACAAGATTTTACCGGCTCTGACCGTCTGTTTCAGCTTGTTGGCCGCGCCGCTACAGGCGCGCACCGGCGCGGAGATCGCCCAGGTGTTCGACAGCGGCGTCGCCGCCTATGACGCTGGCCAGTATGACGAAGCCTTCAAGATCTGGTGGGGACTTCAGTACGAAGACGTCGCCGCCATGCGCAACATCGCCATGATGCTGCGCAGGGGCCAGGGCACCCCCCGCAATCCCAAGCGGGCCATGGTGATTTACGAGCGGGCGGCGGAAGCCGGCCTGCCCACGGCCCAGGCCGACCTGGCCGACATGCTGCTGAAGGGCGAAGGCGGCAGGCCCGATCCCAAGAAGGCGCTGCCGCTGCTGCGGGCCGCCGCCGCCAACCATCCGATTGCCCAGTTCCAGCTGGGCCAGATGTTCGAGACCGGCGCGGGCGGTCTGGTGCCGCAGGATATCGAGATGGCGCGCAAGCTCTACGCCGCTGCCGCCACCCGGGGCATGAAAGAAGCGACGCAGCGATTGAATGCGCTGCCCCCCGAACCTCCGGGGTTCATC
>JBBSKJ010000404.1:0-2477 GCA_038256475.1 Micropepsales bacterium
GCGCCATGGCCCGCCGCCGCCGACAGCACCGCTTCCATTTCATGGTCGTTGAGTGCCGGGATGGCGGGGGCGAACATCACGCCTGCGGGCACGCCCGCATCGCTGAGCCCCTGGATGGCCTGAAGCCGGCGCATCGGGGTGCCGGCGCGCGGCTCCATGGCGCGGGCCAGTTTGCGGTCGAGCGTGGTGATGGACAGCGCCGCCTTGGCCAGGCCCATGCTCGCCATCTCCGAAAGGATGTCGATATCGCGCAGGATCAGCGGGCTTTTGGTGACGATGGCGACGGGATGGCGGAAATCGCGCAGCACCTCGAGTATCTGGCGCGTGATCCGCATCTTCTTTTCCAGCGGCTGGTAGGGATCGGTGTTGGTGCCCATGGCGATCACTTTGGGCACGTAGCCGGGTGCGCTCAGTTCCTTGGCCAGCAAGGCTGCCGCGTTCGGCTTGGCAAAAAGACGGGATTCAAAATCCACCCCCGGCGACATGCCCAGATAGGCGTGGCTGGGACGGGCGAAACAATAGACGCAGCCATGCTCGCAGCCCCGATAGGGATTGATCGACTGGTCGAAGGAAATGTCCGGCGACTGGTTGCGGGCGATAATGGTGCGGGTGGCATCCTGGATGACCTCGGTGCGCAGGGGCGGGGGCACATTGTCATCCCCCCGCCAGCCATCGTCCCAGCCGTCATCCAGCAGCACCCGGCTCTGGCGCTCAAAGCGGCCCACCGCATTGGAAACGGCGCCCCGGCCGTGCAGGATTTCCGGCCGGATGGTGGTGTTGAGGACGACTGTCATGGGATGGGACTGTACATTCAAATAAGAACAAAACAAGTACAAAAGTCAAAATACTATGGTGCAGCGCCCAATTGCATGAGCCGCCGATATCTGGCGCTATGCAGGCCGGAAAAACGGTGCCTGACAAAATGTCCGGCGGCCGACCGCGAAAATCATCTGGAGGCTAACAATGGATCCCAAGAAAACTGCCCTGGTTCTGATCGAGTATCAGAACGACTTCGTCACTCCTGGCGGCACCCTGCATGACGCCGTCAAGGGCGTGATGGAAAAGACCAACATGCTGGCCAACACCATCGAGACGGTGAAGAAGGCCCGCGCCGCCGGCGCCACCATCGTGCTGGTGCCGATCACCTTCGCCGACGGCTATGGCGAAATGCGCCCCGAGCCCTACGGCATCCTCAAGGGTGTCAAGGACTCCAAGTCCTTCGTAAAGGGCGGCTGGGGTTCCGAGATCGTTGATGCGCTCAAGCCCCAGGCCGGCGACATCGTGATCGAAGGCAAGCGCGGCTTGTGCGGCTTCGAGAGCACCAACCTGGACTGGGTGCTGCGTTCGCGCGGCATCACCGACATCGCGCTGGGCGGCTTCCTGACCAACTGCTGCGTGGAATCCACCATGCGGGTCGGTTACGAGAAGGGCTACAACGTCGTCACGCTCACCGACTGCACCGCGGCCCTCAGCCAGGAAGAGCAGGATCATGCCTGCGCCAAGAACTTCCCGATGTTCTCGCGCCCGCTCACCCACACCGAATGGCTGGGCGAGCTGACCGGATCGCAGAAGGCCAGCGACAAGACCCGCGGCTACGAAGCGGCCGAATAAGGTATCTGCGTATCAAAAGGCCCCGGCGCAAACCGGGGCCTTTTTTTTCTAACGCCAATTTTGCGAGGGGGCAGAATGAGCAAATCCGATAACAAGAGCGGCATGTCGCGCCGCGCGCTGATGGGCGGCATCGCTGCTGCCGCCGCCGGCACGCCGCTGCTGGCGCAGGCGCAGATGCAGCGTCCGCCGGTATTGCCGCAGGGGATGAATCCCCAGCCGCCGCGCGCCATGCAGGGCGGGGTTGGCAAGACCAAGGTCCTGTTCATCACCAAGTACCACAATTTCGACCGCGAAAATCTCTTCGCCACCCTCGACGGGTTCGAAGACATCACCTGGACGCATGTCGAGCATCCGGCGGCGGCCAATTTCTACGATCCCGAACTGGCCGCGCCCTATGATGTGCTGCTGTTCTATGATGCCTTTGCCGGGCGCACCTTCGAGCGTCAGTCCGACGGCGTGATCGCCAATCAGGAAAACGCGCCGACCCCCAAGATGAAGCGCGATTTCGAGCAGCTTCTGAAAAGCGGCGACAAGGGTTTTGTCTTCTTCCACCATTCTGTGGCGTCCTGGGCCCATACTTGGCCGGAATATCGCGAAGTGATCGGCGCCACCGCCGACTGGGGCAAACCGCTGAAGAATATCCGCGGCAAGGATTACGCGGCGTCCGGCGCGCTGGCCAATGTCCAGCAGCGCATCACGGTGGTCGACAAGGCCCACCCCATCACCGCGGGCGTGGAGGATTTCGACATCGTGGACGAGGCCTATCTGTTCCCGGTGTTCGAGGACAGCGTCATTCCGCTGCTGCGCACCGACTTCAAGCCGGTGGACAGCGCTTTCCCGCTGCGTCCGCTGACCAAGGGCCATCC
>JBBSKJ010000405.1:0-2468 GCA_038256475.1 Micropepsales bacterium
ATAGCCGGGAATGAAATCCGGATCCTGGCGCATGATGCCGGGCAGGCCGAAAATCGCCGTGGCCTGGGGCACCGGCAGCGGCATCACATGCACGCCGGGCCGGCCCAGCCGCCCGATGTTGGGCAGCGCCGGCACAGGCTGGTTGGAGACGGGACGGAAGGTGTCGGCCAAAAGCTTGGTGAGCGCTGTCCTGGTGATGTCGCCCGCAACCGCCACCTTCAGACCATTCCTGACCCAGTGGCGCCCGGCGAAGGCCTTGAGATCGGCGGCGGTGATGGACGAAACCGATTTGATGTCGCCGATGGTGGAATGGCCATAGGGATGGCTGCCGAAAAAGGCGCTGGCGAAGGCGCGCCCCGCGACGCGCGGCGGCTCGACCTGGTCCTGCTGCAGCGACTGGATGATCTGGGTGCGCACCCGGGCCAAAGCGTCGGCCTCGAAGCGCGGCTTGGTCAGCGCCATCTGCAGCAGGCGCATTGCTTCGGGCGCATGTTCTTTCAGGGTGGTGATGGAAATCACCAGATGGTCGCGGTCGGCGCGCGCCGAAAAACCAATGGCGCGGTTGGCGATGGCTTCGTGGAAGGCCTTGGAGGAAAGGTCGCCCGCGCCCTCATCCATCATGGTGGCGGCAAAGGACGCCAGCCCCGCCTTGCCGGCGGGATCATAGGCCGAACCCGCCGGCATCGAGATATTGAAGGCGATGATCGGAACGGTGTGATCTTCCGTGAACCAGATCGTCGCATTCTTGCCCAGGTCGATATTCTGGATTTCCGCCGCGCGCGCCGAAATCCCGGCAAGCAGCACAAATGCGAAAGCGCAAAGAGCGCGACAGATCATTTGGCGCCTCCCGGCATCAGATAGGCGGTTACCGCCTGGTTGCGCGAAAGGCTCTGCGCCGCGCGGCGGACATTGTCGGCCGTAACGGCGCGAATGCGGGCCGGCCATTCGTTGACGTCATCCACCGTCAGGCCGATCGTCAACGCCTGGCCATACGCCATCGCCAGCGCCATCTGGCTGTCGCGGCGATAGGTCACCGATGCCACCAGACCGGTCTTGGCGCGGGTCAGATCAACCGCCTGGGGCGGGGTGTTGCGAGTCGATGCCAGCACCTGGTCGACCGCCCTTTCCAGCGCCTGCAAGGTCACGCCGGGGCGCGGAACGGCATAGACCGAGAATTCGCCCGCGTCGCGGTTGTTGCCGTCGTAACTGGCGCCCGCATCGCTGGCGAGTTTCTTCTGTTCCACCAGCTCGCGATACAGGATGGAAGTCTGGCCGCCCCCCAGAAGCTGGCCATAGGTTTCGAGCGCCGGCGCCTGGCCGGGACGCCCCTGCGCATAGGACGGCACGCGGTAGATACGCGAGAAGATCGGCACCCGCGCATCGGCGCGGGTAATGGTCATGCGCGTTTCCGCCAGACGCGGCGGCTCGGCGGATTCGGTGCGGGGCTCGAGGTTGCGCGCCGGCAACTTGCCATAAGCTTCCTGCGCCATCACGCGCACTTCCTCGGGCGTGACATCGCCCGCCACCACCAGGATGGCGTTGTTGGGCGCGTAATGGCGATTGTAGAAGCGCTGGGCCGAAACCCGATCGATGCGGCGGATTTCCTCGGCCCAGCCGATAACCGGGCGGCCATAGGGATGGGTGAGATGCAGCGCGGCGCGCATCTGCTCGCTCATCAGCGACTGGGGATCGTTTTCCACGCGCATGCGGCGCTCTTCCAGCACCACATCGCGCTCCGGCCCCACGCTGGCATCGGTCAGGATCAGATTGGTCAGCCGGTCGGCTTCCAGCCGCATCACCAGCGGCAGCCGGTCCTTTGCGATCTGCTCGTAATAGGCGGTGTAGTCATGGCTGGTGAAGGCGTTAAGCTCGCCGCCATTCTTGGAGACGGTCTGCGAGAACTGGTCGCCCGGCACGGACTTGGTGCCGCGGAACATCATGTGTTCGAAGAAATGCGCGATGCCCGAAATGCCCGGTGGATCGTCCACCGCACCCACCCGGAACCACAGCATCTGGGTGACGACGGGCGCGCGGTGATCGGGGATCACCAAAACCTGCATGCCGTTCTTCAGCGCGAACTGGAAGGTGTTGTTGCCGGTCTGGCGCGGATTGACCGGCGCGGGCGCCGACAATTTGCTGCGGTCACCCGACTGCGCCAGCGCCGCGAAGGGGGCGGCACTGATCAGAAGGGCAGCGCAAAAGCTGGCGAGCTTAGAACCAGTCAAACCAGCCGCCACTGTCTTCTTTTTTGGGAGCGGCGGTCGTGGTGGCCCGGCCGCTGCGCGTGGTCAGGGCCGCGTCCGCATTGACCGGTTGGCCGGTGTCACGCGTGGCGGCACTGCTCAGGACGCGGTTGGTGAAACTGCGATCGGCATTCTGCCGGGCGCGTTCCTCGGCGCTCAGGCGCGCGCGCACAGCGGGATCGGCGTTCTGGGTTCCGGCATGGGCCAGCAGCAGCTTTTCAGCCG
>JBBSKJ010000406.1:0-2462 GCA_038256475.1 Micropepsales bacterium
ACGCGCCTATCCCAAGATGCCTTACGCCTCGCTGCTGTTCGCCGACACGCCCGAACAGACGCGCGTCGCGGCAAAGGCGCTGCGTGCGAAAGGTTATTCCGCCATCAAGTTCGGCTGGGGCCCCTATGGCCGCACCAGCGCCAAGGCGGACGCCGATCAGGTCCATGCCGCGCGCGAAGGACTGGGGGCGGATGGCCATCTGCTGGTCGATGCCGGCACGGTGTGGGTTGATGACGTGGACCAGGCGCGCCAGCGGCTGGCGGCGTTGCAAGCATGCGGCGCGATGTGGCTGGAAGAGCCCTTCGTGTCGGGCGCGATCGACGCCTATGCGCAGCTGTCGAAGGAAAGCGGCGCGGTGAAGCTGGCGGGCGGGGAAGGCTGCCACAACTTCCACATGGCCAAGCACATGATCGACCATGCGGGCCTGGGCTATGTCCAGATCGATACCGGGCGCATCGGCGGCATCACCGACGCCAAGCTGGTCGCGGACTATGCGCAGAAGAAGAACGTCACCTACGTGAACCACACTTTCACCACCCAGCTGGCGCTATCGGCGTCGCTGCAGCCCTTTGCCGGGCTGGAGTCGCACCGCATTTGCGAATACCCCGTCGAGGCAAAGCCCCTGGCCGAAGAGCTGAGCCGCGACCGGCTGGAGCGCGACGCCGACGGCCTGATGCATGTCCCCGAAACGCCCGGCCTGGGCGTGGAGCCGGACATAGCGGCGATCCGAAAGTATCTGGTCGAGACCGAGATCAAGGTCGGCGGCAAAGTCCTCTACCGGACGCCGGAGATTTGAGCGAAATCCAAAGGCGCACCGCGCAAGCGATGCGCCTTTTTTCATCCGCAACAAGTCGAACCGACTTAACATTTGTTGCGCGAGTTCCACTTCGCGTCTGTGCGAAGTCCCAATGTCATTTTAGTACATATATCTATTGTCTATTTCGTACGTACAACTCTTACACAATCGCAAGGGTTGCGGGCCGATGATGCGACATGATTCATCGCTCGGGGACCAGCCAGTCGCGAAAAACCCCTTATGGCTTCAGCGACCGTCGCGTCCACTATGGCTGGACTAGCACCAATGCGGTGGTCACCACCTTTCAGCAGATCGGCCAGTCGATCACCAATGTGCGCGTAAGCAAGTAAACCCCGTTTTCACTGTTCCAACCCGACGAGGATCGCCATGCGCCTTACCGACCAAATCTTGCGGATCGCCAGCTACGCCAGGCCGCACAGCTGGACAAGGCTGACCCAGCTGAATCTGGGAATGACCTTGCTGGGCGCCAGCGCCGGTCTTTCATTCCCCTTCGCGGCCGATCTGCTGGTCGGCGGCGGCCTGGGATCGCACGGCCTCTCCCTGATTGGCCTGCTCTGCGCCGTCCCGATGATGACCGCCGGCGCTTTGCTGACCATCTCCGCCCTGCGCCTGAAGACGACGCATCTGGACATCTTCCGGCAGCCCTAACCCGTCATACCATATGTCATTCCCGGCGAGCATCGCGCAGCGATGCGAGGGAAGGGAATCCATGGTGAAAGACGCGCCGATAGACAGATGGATTCCCTTCCCCTCGCCCTGCTTCGCACGGGCCTCGGCCGGGAATGACACAGCGCCTTACATCCACACCATCACGATCATCGGCGTCGCCACCGCAACCACGATGACCGACAGCGGCAGGCCCAGCTTCCAGTAATCCCCGAAGCGATAGCCGCCCGGCCCCATCACCAGCGTGTTGCACTGGTGCCCGATGGGGGTGAGGAAATCGCAGGCCGCGCCGACCGCCACCGCCATCAAATAGGCATCCGGGTTTGCCCCCAGATCCTTGGCCACGGCGGCGGCGATGGGGGCCACGATCAACACCGTCGCGGCATTGTTCAGGAACGGCGTCACCGCCATGCCCACCACGATCAGGGTCGCGACGGCCAGCCAGGGCGGCAACGGTCCCAGCAGCTGGGCCAGGGGCGCCGCAATCAGCGCCGCGCCGCCGGTGCTTGCAATCGCCGCGCTGAGCGGGATCAGCGCCGCCAGCAACACCAGCAGCGGCCCGTCGATCGAGCGATAGGCCTCGGTCATGCTCATCACCCGCAGCAACAGCACCAGCACCGCGGCAGCGGCCAGCGCCACATGGGTCGGCGCCCAGCCCATGCCGATCGCAACAACCGCCGCGCCCAGCGCCAGCAGCGGCGCAGTGCCAAAGCGCTTGACCCCCAGCGCGATGGAACGCTCCGTCAGCGGCAACACATGCAGATCGGCAAAGGCTTCGGCGATTTCGCCCTCGCCCGCCTTGAAGATCACCACGTCACCGGCCTGCAAGGTGGTGGCGCGCAATTCCTTGGTCAGCCGCGCCCCTTCCCGGCTGACCGCCAACAGGCTCATGCCATAGCGCCGGTGAATGCGCGCCTGGGCCGGGGTGCGGCCCACCAGACTGGATTCCTGCGCGATCACGCCTTCGATCACCTTGACC
>JBBSKJ010000407.1:0-2438 GCA_038256475.1 Micropepsales bacterium
CCGTTCATCATCAGGAACACCGGTTCCAGAAGCGGCAAGGCAAGCCGCAATGCTCCGCCGGTACCCAGCGGCTCGGGCTCACGCACCACCCGTATCCTGGCGCCGCGCCAGTCCCGTTTGTGATATTGCGCCTCGACCTGGTCACCGAGATGGCCGGCAAGCAGCACAATGTCCGTAAACCCGTGCCGCGCGGCTTCATCAAGAAGGTAGTCGAGAAACGGCCTTCCTGACACTTCAAGCAGTGGTTTGGGCGTATTGCGGGTGCGCTCGTTCAGGCGCGTGCCCAGCCCACCCACAAGGAAAACGGCCTGCTTCACCATTGCTCGCGTTACCAAGCCGTCCGGCCGCCATCAATCGACAGGGTGGCGCCAGTCATGTAGGACGATGCATCGGATACCAGAAACGCAACGGCAGCCTTGTATTCGTCGGCGCCGGCCATCCGTCCAAGTGGAATAAGATTGGTGAGCTTGGCAACGAACTCGCGATCCTGCTGGTTCTCCACACCGCCTGGCAAAAGAATATTGGCGCGAATGCCCTGCCCCGCCCAGTATGTTGCCAAATAACGCGTCAAACCGACCAGTCCGGCCTTTACCACCGAATAGGTCACCGGCTTCACCGGTTGCTGCGCGTCGGACACATTGTCTTTGCGATAGATGCGCTGGTCCGGGCCGATGATGGCAAGATCCGAACCGATATTGAGAATGACACCCTTGCCATGGCGGGCCATCTCGGCGCCGAAAGCCTGGGAGCATAAAAGCGCGCCGGTCAACCCAACCGCGATATCGGCATTCCAGACACCGATCGGAAAATTTTCGAGTCTCGACCATTCGCCGCCCTGGGGACCGGCTTCGACTTTGGGATTGTTGGCGGCGTTATTGACCAGGATATCGACGCGCCCAAATCGAGCCAGCACCTTTTTCAGGGCCTCGGCCACGTCGTCAGGCCGCGTGATGTCGCAGGAAACCCCTAAGGCGGGAATGCCGTGCTCCTCCTCGATCCGTGCAGCGGCGGCGGCTGTGCGCCCGGAGTCCAGGTCCAGCAGCACGATAGAGCCGCCGCACTCGGCAACGGCGGCGGCATGGCGCAAGCCAAGCAGGCCCGCCCCGCCCGTCACGACCGCCACGCGCCCCTTCAGGTCAAAGAAATCCTGAACGCTGCGATCAGGCACGCTGAATAACTCCGCGTTCCAAAAGGCCCTCTTCCACCAGTTCCATCAGCGCGTGGCCGATGGTGATGTGGCTTTCCTGTATGCGCCCGGTTTCCGTCGAGGGCACCACAAGGGCGAAATCGCATTCCGCCAATGCCTGCCCGCCATTGCCGCCCAGCAGCCCCAGGGTCGTCATGCCGATTTCGCGCGCAGCCTTGAGTGCGTTGTTGACGTTGGGCGACCGTCCCGACGTGGTGATGCCGATGAGGACGTCGCCGGGCTTCCCCAGGGCACGTGTCATGCGTTCATAATAGGCATCGAAAGCGTAATCATTGCCGCATGCCGTAATGGAAGACGCGTCCAGCGCAAGGGCGATAGCCGGCACGCCTGAGCGGTTGACATCCGGGCGCAGGCGCACCAGCAGCTCCGCGGCCAGATGCTGTGCGTCAGCCGCCGAGCCGCCATTGCCGCACAGAAGCAATTTGCCGCCCTTGGCAAGCGCGTCCAGACAAAGGTCTGCCATCTTGACCACGGATTCCGCATGGCCGCTGATCAGCTTCTCCTTCACTTCGATGGACCTGCGCAGCAGCGCGCGGACGCCATCGGCTCTGGAATGGATATCCATGCGTTCAGAAACTCCGTGTTTGTCCGCCATCGATAACCACCGTCGCACCGGTCACAAATGCCGCCCGTTCGGACGCCAGGAAAACCACCATATCGGCTATTTCCGCAGGCGTGGCAAAGCGCTGCAATGGAACTTCGGCCTGGATATAGTTCTCAAAGAACTCGCGCCGCTCCCCTAGCTTCTTTTCCCAAGTTCCGCCGGGAAATAGCACGTTTCCGGGCGCCACCACATTCACCCGCACATTGAATCCGCCGACCTGGCGGGAATAGGTCTTGGCGGCGGCCTGCAGACCGGCCTTGGCCGCAACATAAGGAATCGGGCCGCCCACCGCCTCCACCCCTACGATGGAAGAGATGAACGTCAGGCTCCCTGCTTTGCGCGCCGCAAGCCGAGGCAGAACGGCAGAGGCCAGCAAGACGCCGGCGTTCAAATTCGTGGCCAGGCCCGACGACCATTGCGCGGCGGAAAGCTCGTACCCGGCGGGCCCCGTTCCCGAGCCGACATTGGCGACCGCGCAATCGCAAGGCCCCAGCCTGGCTTCGGCGCTGTCCAGGGCGGATCTGACGGCATTTTCATCCGTCATGTCCGCTTCGAGCGCGGCAATGGCGGCCGCGGGAAACGCTTTTGAAAGCTCAGCTTCGGCGGAGCGACGGGATTGCCCAGCCC
>JBBSKJ010000408.1:0-2437 GCA_038256475.1 Micropepsales bacterium
GACCGACACCAACCTGATCGGCGGACGCGTGCAGCTCATCAGCGGCAGCCGCGTTGGCACGGTCACCGACACCGCCCAGGCCGTCAATGGCGACGTTACCGCTCTGCTGGTCCGGCTGGATGACAACAAAGTCGTGTGGATCGACAGCGGCGACGTGCGCTACAACCGCGCCGATGGCGTGGTGATGACCAACCTCAATCGCACCGATCTGCGCCACATGGCTGACCAGCGCCTGTAATAGCGCAGCAATCCGGGTTTCGCGTCAAAGGCCTTTCTAGCGAAAGGCCTTTGACGTTTGAGACTATCGCCGGGCGGGCGTGTTACCATCCCTTGAGCCGCGACCCGGCCACCACAGGACAATTTGCGCAATGTTGTTGAAAAGCACCCTCGCGGCGCTTGCGCTCATCGTCGCCACGCCGGCGGCAAGCGCCCTGCCCGACGACCAGGGCTGGGACGGACCGGGCTGGTATATCAGCGGCGGCGGTTCGTCGGACGAAACCGTGGAGCCGGCCTATATCCTGTTCCAGGGCCCGCACGGCGAACGGCAGGACTGCATCACGCTGCATGACCGGTACTACGCGCCGATCGGCACCTGCCGCTACCTGAACGTCAAACCGGGATCAGCATCGTGATGGACCGCATCCCCAGCGCCCTCGAATTGACGGCGGAGGAACATGCCTCGCTGGTTCTGACCTGCCGCGGCTTCATCACCCGCTCCATTCCGCACGCCCATGAAGTGCGGCTTGTGGAACTGGGGCTGATCCAATCCATGATGGGCGGACTGATCGCCACCCCCGCCGGACGCATGGTGGCGCGCGTCTGAGATGAAGGCTTATTCACACGTCCCGACCAGCTTCAAGGACTCCTGATGGAAACCCGCACCACCCATTCGACCGTGACCTTTCGGCGCCCCTTCAAGCTGGCCGGCATGGATGGCATCGGGCCCGCGGGCAGCTACAGCGTGGATACCGAAGAAGAAAAGCTGGACACACTCACTTTCGAAGGCTGGCGGCAGACCGCTGTCATCTTCCAGATGCCCCGCGCCGGCGTGACCGAATATCTCGCCATCGATCCGCAGGAACTGCGCGATGCATTGGCGCGCGACGGCACGGTGCTGCCCGAACAGCCGCCCGCATCGGGCGACCGCAGCCGCCGCGTCCGCGACCAGCCGCGCCTCAGGTCGCAGCGCCCATGAAGGCCGCTCAAACCACCGCCGCCGAGGCATTCCGCAACAGCAGGATTTTTGCGCAAGGCTGGAACGCCGCGCGCACAAACGCCCTTGATAGCAAGCCGGCGGCTTCCAATCCCTATCCGCCGGGACCAGAGCATGCGCGCTGGAACGAAGGCTTCACGCAGGCGCAGGCTCGCTAGCCGTCTCGAAAACCGGCTGCAACCGCGCCAATGGCAGGGTGAGCATGAACGTCACCCCGCTGGGCAGAAATTCCAGGTGCCCGCTGCCGCCCAGCTGGCGGGGAAGCGCATTCTCGATCAGCTTGCTGCCGAAGTTTCTGCGCTCCGGCGCCCCGACCGACGGTCCGCCGCCTTCCAGCCAGCGCAGCACAAGCGCGCCATCCACCACCGCCCAGCCGATCTCGACATGACCGCTTTCGCGCGACAGCGCGCCATACTTGGTGGCATTGGTGCAAAGCTCATTCAGGATCATGGTCAGCGGCAGGATGGCGGCGGAGGTGATCTGCATGTCGTCTCCGCTCACCATGATGCGGGCAGCGGCGGTTTCATGCTGCTCGACCGCGCCGCGCACCACCGCCAGCAGACCCGCCGATTGCCAGTCCGCTTTCAGCAGCAGGTCATGGGCCCGGGCCATCGCCAGCAGGCGCACGCTGATCGCCGCTTCCGCCTCCGCCAGGCCCTGGGCGGAACGCATGCTCTGGCGCACGATCGCCGTCACCATGGTTAGCATGTTCTTCATGCGATGATGGATTTCGTCGGTCAGCACGGTCTGGATGCGCTCGGCGACGTCGCGCGCTTCGGCGTCCAGTCCGGCCTGTTTCAACATTTCGGTGAGATAGACGTTCTGGGCCGTCAGCTTGCTGTTAGGCATCAGCCACCTTTTGATCGCCCCCACGACCTGCCCCACCCTAGCATGACCGGGCGAAGGGGCTCATCAATTATCTGCACCCGAACGGATGGCCAGCCGCCCGGCCGGCTAGATCCGGTTCACCGGCAGCTTCAGATAGACCTGGCCGTCGGCCTCCGGCAGCGGCATCTGCCCGGCCCGGATATTCACCTGCACCGACGGCAGGATCAGGACCGGAACTGCCAGGGTCTTGTCGCGGGCGTTGCGGGCCGCCACGAAGGCTTCCTCGGTGATGCCGTCATGGACCTGGATGTTCTTCGCCCGCTCCTCGCCCACCGTCGTACGCCAGGCCGGCGTCTCCCGGCCCGGCGTCTTGTAGTCATGGCACATCCACAGCAC
>JBBSKJ010000409.1:0-2435 GCA_038256475.1 Micropepsales bacterium
CCGGCCTGTCATTGGTACGGGGCCATAGCTCAGCTGGGAGAGCGCCTGCATGGCATGCAGGAGGTCAGCGGTTCGATCCCGCTTGGCTCCACCAATTCCCGCCCATCACCATCATCTCAGAATCTGCACCGCCCTCACGGGCGGGAATTGGTGGAGCCAAGCGGCTGAGCGCCCCGCGCGACAGCGCAGTGAGGGGCGCGAAGCGCGTAGCGCCCGGCAGCGCACTCTTGTTTCACTCCCCGCACGCGCTACTCTCCCCCCATGCGCTTCACCAACAAACATATCGTCGTCACCGGCGCGGCCTCCGGGCTGGGCCTTGCCATCGCCCAGGCCGCCGAGGCCGAAGGTGCCACCATCACTGCCATCGACCGCGTCGCCGCGCCCTTCGCCACCAGCCGCATCTGCGACATCGCCGATGAGGAACAGGTCAAGCGGGCGCTGTCCGGCCTGTCGCGGATAGATGCCGTGGTGAACAGCGCCGGCATCGCGCGCCGCGCCAAGGTGGATGAAACCGACATGGCCGATTACGACGCGGTGATGGCCGTGAATGTGCGCGGCGCCTTCCTGGTGTCGAAATACGCCCTGCCCCATCTGCGGGCCTTTGGCGGATCGGTGCTGCATCTATCGTCGGGCGTGGCCACCACCGGCACGCGCAACCGCGCCGTCTACAGCGCCAGCAAGGGCGCCATCGTCTCGCTGACCCGGAACATGGCGCTGGATTATGCGCAGGACAAAGTGCGGGTGAACTGCATCTGTCCCGGCTTCGTCAACACGCCGCTGCTGGCCAACCTGCCGCCGGAGCGCCGTGCCAAGCTGACCGCCCTGCACCCGCTGGGACGCATGGGCGAGCCCGAGGACATCGCCCATATGGCGCTGTTCCTGATTTCCGATCAGGCGTCATGGATCACCGGCCAGGCCATCGCGGTGGATGGCGGCTTCAATGTCGGCCACAGCGAAGACATCTAGGATTTCGGTTTGAGCGAATTTGTCGACGCCCGTACGCTTCCCCCCGGCACGGTGCTGACGCCCGATATCGCCATTGTGGGCGGCGGACCGGCGGGCATCAGCCTCGCTTTGGCGCTGGCCGCCACCAGGCTCGATATCCTGCTGCTGGAATCGGGCTCTGCGAATTTGGATCCGAATGTTCAGGCGCTTTATTCCGGCAGCCAGAGCGGCGATGACTATGCGCCGCTGGATGCGGGACGGCTGCGCACCCTGGGCGGCGGCACCAATCACTGGGGCGGCTGGTCGCGCCCGCTGGATGCCATCGATTTCGAGAAGCGTGACTGGGTGCCCCATTCGGGCTGGCCTTTCGCGCTAGCCGCGCTGGAGCCTTATTATCCGCGCGCCCAACAGCTGATTGAAGCGGGTCCGTGGATTTACGACCGGGGCGACGATGTTGCTTCCAGCACGGGTCCGATGCTGCCGTTGGGCGATGGCGGGCTCTACACCAGCTGGTTCCAATTTTCCAAGATGCGCGGCGATGTGCTGCCCACCCGGTTCGGCGTGCGCTATGAAGCGGATCTGAAAGCAGCCGCCAACATCAAGCCGCTGCTGAACGCCAATGTCACCGCCATCCGCCTGACCCCCAATGCAACACAGGTCGAGCGGCTGGATATCGCCACCCTCAACGTCAATGGCGGCATCGGCAACCGCTTCACCGTGAGGCCGCGCCATGTCGTGATGGCGGCCGGCGGCATGGAGAATGCGCGGCTGCTGCTGGCCTCCAATGACGTGATGAAAACGGGTGTGGGCAACCAGAATGATCTGGTGGGGCGCTTTTTCGGCGACAATCCCATTCCGCGCAATGTCGCAACCCTGGTGCTGTTCCCGGGCAAGGCCGCGTCCTATTACGTCAGCACCCAGGATATGGGCGGGGCGCGGATGCGCGCCGTCTTCGCGCCCACGCCCCGCTTTGCCCGCAGCCGCCGCGTGATGGGCTCGTTGACCACGGTGGAATACCCGGTGGAACTGGACGAGACCGGCAAGGCGGCCGTGATCACGACCGCCAATGCGCTGGGCGTGGATGCATCAAGCGCCCAGGCCTATTCGGTGGGCTGCGGCATGGAGCTGCTGCCTGACCCTGACCGGCGTTTGACCCTGACCGCTGACAAGGACGCGCTGGGGCTGCCGCGCCTGAAGCTGCACAATATCATCAGCGACACCGATTTCGCCTTGTACCGCCAGACCCTCAGCGAGTTGGGACGGCAGGTGCTGGCATCCAGGGCCGGCATGCTGCGGCTCAATTGCAGCACGCGCGAGGACTGGCTGAAGAACATGGACTGGGGCCATCACCATCTGGGCACGGTGCGGATGCATGCCGATGCCAAACAGGGCGTGGTGGATGGCGACGGCAAGGTCCATGGCATCGCCAACCTGTTCGTCGCGGGCAGCGCGGTGTTCCCCACCTATGGCGCGTCCAATCCGACGCTGAA
>JBBSKJ010000410.1:0-2412 GCA_038256475.1 Micropepsales bacterium
GAATATCTGATGACCCAGCTTTCGGGCATTGGCGTGCCGACCCATTTCGTGCGCCGCCTGAACATGCGCGAGCAACTGATCAAGGAAGTCGAGATCATCCCGCTGGAAGTGGTGGTGCGCAATGTCGCCGCCGGCTCCATGTCCAAGCGGCTGGGGATTGAGGAAGGCACCGCCCTGCCCCGCTCCATCATCGAATATTATTACAAGAATGACGGGCTGAACGATCCCTGGGTCAGCGAAGAACACATCACGGCGTTCGGCTGGGCCTCGCCGCAGGACCTCGACGACATCGTCAATCTCACCATCCGGGTGAACGACTTCCTGTCGGGTCTTTTCCTGGGCGCCGGCATCAAGCTGGTGGACTTCAAGCTGGAGTTCGGCCGGTTGTGGGAAAACGATTACATGCGCATCGTGCTGGCCGACGAGATCAGCCCGGACAATTGCCGGCTGTGGGACGTCACCACCAACGAGAAGCTGGACAAGGACCGTTTCCGCCGCGACATGGGCGGCGTGGTCGAAGCCTATTCCGAAGTCGCAAGGCGCTTGGGCATCATGCCCGAATCGGTGCAAGGCGAGAACAAAGGTCCCGTTCTGGTTCAATAACTTGTCATTCCCGCGCAAGCGGGAATCCATCGGAATAAAAAAGTGAAAGCCCGCGTCTTCATTACTCTTAAAAATGGCGTTCTGGACCCGCAGGGGAAGGCCATCGGCCATGCGCTTAACGGCCTGGGCTTCGCCAGCGTTGGCGAAGTGCGCCAAGGCAAAGTCATTGACCTCGAACTGTCGGGCAGCGATGCGGCCAGGGCCAAGGAAGATCTCACGGCGATGTGCGAAAAGCTGCTCGCCAACACCGTGATCGAGAAATACGAAATCGAGATCAAGTAATGACCCCCGACATGGCCGCAGGCCATGGAGCAATTAAATGAAAAGTGCCGTCATCGTGTTCCCGGCTTCCAATTGCGACCGCGACGCCAAGGTCGCGCTGGAGGAGATGACCGGCAAGACACCCGCCATGGTCTGGCACCAGGACAGTGAACTTCCCGATGTCGATCTGGTGGTGCTGCCCGGCGGCTTCTCCTATGGCGATTACTTGCGCTGCGGCGCCATGGCCAGCCAGTCGGCCGTGATGAAGTCGGTTAAAGCCCATGCCGACAAGGGCGGCAAGGTTCTGGGCATCTGCAACGGCTTCCAGGTCCTGACCGAAAGCCATCTGCTGCCCGGTGCGCTGATGCGCAACGCGGCGCTGAAATTCGTCTGCAAGCCGGTGGGGCTGGAAGTCAGCGAGACCCAGTCCGCCTTTACCCGCAAATATGAAAACGGCCAGCGCGTCAGCTTTCCGGTGGCGCATGGCGAAGGCAGCTATTTTGCCGATGACGAGACGCTGGACCGGCTGGAAGGCGAGAACCGCGTCGCGTTCCGCTATGCCAGGGGCGAGAACCCCAATGGCTCGGCCCGCGATATCGCCGGAATCCTCAGCGAAAAGCGCAATGTGCTGGGCCTGATGCCCCATCCCGAGCGGGTGGTGGACAAGGTTCTGGGCGGCACCGACGGCCGCGCTTTGTTCCAAAGCCTGATCGAAAACCTGACATGACAAAAATCACGCCGGAAATGGTCCGCGAGCACGGGCTTTCGGATGCCGAATATGCGCGCATCCTGGAGCTGATGGGCCGCGAGCCCAGCTTCGTGGAGCTGGGCATCTTCAGCGTGATGTGGAGCGAACATTGCTCCTACAAATCCACCCGCGCCCATCTGAAAAAGCTGCCGACCAAGGCGCCCTGGGTGATCCAGGGCCCGGGCGAGAATGCCGGCGTGATCGACATTGGCGATGGCGACGCCGCCATCTTCAAGATGGAAAGCCACAACCACCCGTCTTTCATCGAGCCCTATCAGGGCGCGGCGACCGGCGTGGGCGGCATCATGCGCGACGTCTTCACCATGGGCGCGCGCCCCATCGCCATGATGAACGCGCTGCGCTTCGGCGAACCGGAGCATCCCAAGACCCGCCATCTGGTGTCGGGTGTGGTGTCGGGCATCGGCGGCTACGGCAATTGCATGGGCGTGCCCACGGTGGGCGGCGAAGTCAATTTCCACAAAAGCTACAACGGCAACATCCTGGTCAATGCCATGTGCGTCGGCCTGGCGCGGCAGGACAAGATTTTCCTTTCCGCCGCCAAGGGCGCAGGCAATCCGGTGGTCTATGTCGGATCGAAAACCGGCCGCGACGGTATTCACGGCGCCACCATGGCGTCGGCCGAGTTTGACGATGCGTCGGAAGAAAAGCGTCCCACCGTGCAGGTCGGCGATCCCTTCACCGAAAAGCTTTTGATCGAAGCCTGTCTCGAACTGATGGCGACCGACGCCATCGTCGCGATCCAGGACATGGGCGCCGCCGGGCTGACCTCTTCCAGCGTC
>JBBSKJ010000411.1:0-2403 GCA_038256475.1 Micropepsales bacterium
GCGCGAGCGGCCCAGGTTGAGGCCCACATAGCTACGGCCGGGGGGCGGGATCAATGACCGGATGGAGGGGCCGGAGTCGGCTGAAGCGGGCGAACTCTGCGCCCAGGCACTACTGGACAGGCCGGCGATCCCGGCAGTGAGGGCTGAAAAGCACACAAGGATCGGCAGTGACTTCATGACAACTTCTCCCCGCCTGTAGCGAATCGATAAGCAAACTTACGTCCTGACGCAAACCGGCCGCGTAGGACGGCTCCCACATGCAGCGTAGGAAGCTCAGCAGAAGCGCATCTTCAGTCGACCTTGGCGCCTGACGCCTTGACCACTTTCTCATACTTTGCCCGTTCGGCATTCATGAAATTGCCGAACTCCTGCGGGCTGCTCGGGACCGGTTCCGCCATCAACGCCGTGAAGCGAGTGACCGCTTCCGGCGATTGGAGCGCCGCTACGAACGCCTGATTGAGCTTCGTAACAACGTCCGGCGGCGTACCGGCCGGCGCCACCAAACCCCACCAGGTGTCGATCGCGAAGCCTTTCAACGTGTCCGCAACGGGCGGCACGTCGGGCAGCATGGGCGAGCGCTTGAGCGTCGTCACCGCCAGCGCCTTCAGCTTGCCGCTGCGGATATTGGGCGCGGCAGTCGCCAGGTTGTCGAAATTGAAATCGACCTGCCCCGACAGCAGGGCCAGCTGGGCCGGATTGCCGCCGTTGTACGGGATGTGCACCGCGAAGATGCCGGCGTCGCGCTTGAACATTTCGCCCGCCAGGTGGCCGGCGCTGCCGTTGCCGCCGCTGCCATAGTTGAGCTTGGCGGGGTTCGCTTTGCCATAGGCGATCAGGTCGGCGACCGAATTGATCTTCAGCCGGTTCGCGGTCTCGGCGTTCATCACCAGCACATTGGGAACCCGGACCATCTGGGTGATCGGCGCGAAGTCCTTGGCCGCGTCGTAGGGCATCTTGCTGAACAGCCAGGGATTGATGGCGTGGGTGGCCACCGCGGAGATGCCGATGGTCAGGCCGTCGGGCGCGGCCTTGGCGACCGCGTCGGCGCCGATGTTGCCGCCACCGCCCGGCCGGTTCTCGATGATCACGGTCCCGAGCGAATCCTTGACGCGCTCGGCCAGGACTCGAGCCGTCACATCGATCGGGCCGCCGGCGCCGTAGGGAACGATCAGGCGGATCGGGCGGTTCTGGGCCAGCGAAAGGGAAGACGACAAGGCGGCGACGGTGGCCACGGCGCAAAGAAGGAAGGTTCTGGAGTTCATCCCTGCATTTTCCCAGGGCCGGGGATCGAAGCCGACATGGCATTCCCCTACGGAGGCGCCGAGGGCCGCTGTCACCGCGCAGCAACTTCGCGCCAACGCGTTAGAACGACAGGGGCAACGTCGCGTCGATCCCACACCTCATGCGAAAGGTGGATTGCGCAAATCCCAGTGCTTCCTAGAATCGACCCTCTTGCGCTCATAAGCGCGGCGAAAGTTGGGAAGAATGGGCTATCTGCTGACATCGGCGACGATCTCATTTTTCGTGGCCTTTTTCTTCGTGCGTTGCAGCGGCAACGGCATCACTTGGGGCACCGATAGCGACTTCGGCGGGCCGCAGAAATTTCATGACAAGCCGGTGCCTCGTCTTGGCGGCGTGGGTGTGCTGATCGCGCTGATCGCTTGCGCGTTCATTGCCCGCTGGAACGTGCGCGCCGAACCCGAGATGCTGCTGCTGGTCGCTTGCGCGCTACCAGCGGCGGCTTTCGGTTTGGCGGAAGACGTCACCCAGGCGATCCGCCCACGCACCCGGTTGCTGGCAGCGGCACTCTCTGCTTTCCTGGCAGCGCTCTTGCTGGGGGTGGTGGTCACCCGCACCGACTTCCCGCCGCTGGACCTGCTGTTTTCCTTCAGCCTGATCGCCATCCCGGTCACCGTGTTCGCGGTCGCGGGAATCGCCAACTCGGTCAACATCATCGACGGCTTCAACGGCCTGGCTTCGATGGTCTGCATGATGATGTTCGCGGCCATCGCCTGGGTCGCGTATCAGGTGGGCGACTCCTTCATCCTGACCACCGCGTTGAGCTGCATCGGCGCGCTCATCGGGTTCTTCGTCTGGAACTTCCCGCGCGGACGGATCTTCCTGGGCGACGGCGGCGCTTATCTGATGGGATTCATGGTCGCGGAACTGGCGCTGATGCTGTTCCTGCGTCACCCCGAGGTCTCGCCCTGGTTTGCGGTGCTGCTGTTTTTCTATCCGACCGTCGAGACGGTGTTCAGCATCTATCGCCGGCGGGTACTCAAGGGCGTGCCGATCTCCAGCCCGGACGCGTCGCACCTGCACTCGCTGATCTTTCGCCGGCTGCTGCACTCCGGGCGTTGCCCGGACGGTGGGACGAGCAGCGTCAACTGCAACGCCCGGACC
>JBBSKJ010000412.1:0-2401 GCA_038256475.1 Micropepsales bacterium
GCCCAGAATGAGCGGCTCGACGATCAGGGCGGCGGCATCTTTCGCCATTGCGTCCAGCGCCGCCAGCGTTTCGCAACCGCGCCCCTGCGGGAATGGCAGGCGCGCGACATCGAACAGCAGCGGCTCATAGGCGGCATTGAACACGCCGCGCGCGCCCGCCGACATCGTCCCCACCGTATCGCCATGATAGGCGTGCTCCAGCGCGATGATCCGGCTGCGCGGCTTGTTTTGATGACGCCAAAAGCCCAGCGCCATCTTCAGCGCCACTTCCACGGCCGTTGAGCCGCTGTCGGAATAGAACACATGCGCCAGTCCAGGCGGCGCAATTTCGATCAACCCGCGCGCCACATCCTCGGCCGGCTGATGGGTAAAGCCGGCAAAAATCACCTGGTCCAGCCTGTCGGCCTGATCCTTGATCCCCTGAATGATTTTGGGATGGCGATGGCCGTGGGTGATCACCCACCAGGACGAAATCGCATCCAGCAACCGGCCCTGTTCGGTGTTCAGCCAGGCGCCCTCGCCACGATGCACCAGCGGCAGGCTGGGTGTCAGCGCATGCTGGGTGAAGGGATGCCATATTGGTGATGGGGGGGCGGGCGAACTCACGCGAAATCCGCCCTGTTGAACGCTTCGCCAAACACCGCTTGCAGGCGTGCGGGCGTCAGGGGCGTGATATGCGGCAGGCGCCCCAGGCGTTTCACCCGGCCCATCTCCACGATGATGCCTTCGCTTTCATCATTGGCCTCGCCGATGAACGCGACACCCTGAACGGGAATGTCGCGGGTGCGCAGTGCTTCCAGCGACAGCAGGGTGTGGTTGATGGTGCCGAGCTTGGTGCGGGCGCAAAGGATCACCGGCAGCTTCCAGCGGGCGAAGACATCAATGAAAAGCGTGTCGCGGGTCAACGGCACCATCAGCCCGCCCGCCCCTTCGATCACCAGCGGTCCGTCTGGCGGATTGAGCTTGCCCGCATCAATGACAATCCCTTCTTCCGCCGATGCCTGGTGGGGCGAGGCCGCCAGCCTCAACCGATAGACTTCGGGCAACGTTTCAACGCCCGCCAGTTCCGCCACCGTCTCGCGGTCACCCGGCTCGCCTGCCTGCACCGGTTTCCAGTAGCGCGCACCGATCAGCCCGGCCAGGCCTGCGGCGAACACCGTCTTGCCGATATCGGTGTCGGTGCCGCTGACAACAAATCTCATGCCCTGGATCATGCTTTGGCCATTTCCACCGCCAGATCGGCAAACAGCGCATCCACATCGCCGGGCGTGACATGGAGGGTAAGCGCGATGCGCAACCGCGCGGTGCCTTCCGGCACGGTGGGTGGGCGGATGGCGCGAATGTCATGGCCGCGTGCCTGCAACGCACCGGCGAGCGCGACCGCGCGCGTATCGGCGCCCAGTATCACCGGCACGATCTGTGAACCGGAAGCTGAAAGTCCGAGATCCTTCATCAGCCCGCCGGCATGGCGCACCAGCGCCTGCAATTGCGCGCGTTCCTGCTCGGCGCCGGCACAGATTTTCAGCGCCGCCCGCACCACCGCCGCCATCAGCGGCGACGGCGCGGTGGAATAGATGAAGGCGCGGCCGCGATTGACCAGGAAATCGCGATACAGGCGCGGCAGGCAGACCAGCGCGCCCGCAGCACCCAGCCCTTTGCCGCAGGTGTGCAGCGAAACGATATTGGGGGCACCCTCATATGCTGCGCCCAGTCCGCGTCCCTGATCGCCATAGACGCCGGTGGCATGAGCCTCGTCCAGGATCAGCACCGCGTCATGACGCGCCGCCAGCGCCACCAGATCGTCCAGCGGCGCGCGGTCGCCGTCCATGGAATAAAGTGTTTCCACAGCGATCCACACGCGCCCCTTTTTTGTTTCTGGGCCACCCTGCCCGCGCCACGCCCTGATGACATCTTCCATCGCGGTGACGTCATTGTGGGGCACGGGCGTGGCAGTGATGCGGGCCGGATCGAGCCCCTCGCGGATGCTGGCATGGATCAGCGAGTCATAAACAATCAGATCACCGCTTCGCGGCAGGGTGGCGATCAGCGCGGCATTGGCGGAAAAGCCGGTGGGAAAATACAGCGCCGTCTCGCTGCCAAAGAAACTGGCGGCTTCTTCCTCCAGTGCTTCATGTTCGGGATGGTTCCCCCGGAGCAGACGCGAGCCGCCCGCGCCCACCGGCACGCCGCATGCCAGCGCCGCACTGGCCGCGTCGCGCAAGGCGCGGCTCTCCGCCAGCGCCAGAAAATCATTGGAGGTGAAATCGCGCCCGCCCCGGGGGCTGAGTGCGCGCAGCCGACCCTTGGCCGCCAGGGCGTCCAAAACTTCTTTGTGTCCCTAGGTCTGATGGGGATCGCCGGTCATAGGCAGGCATGGATTCCACACCCCCCGATAAAGGGC
>JBBSKJ010000413.1:0-2373 GCA_038256475.1 Micropepsales bacterium
CACCATTGCCGATGCGCGCGTTCTGGGATGCACCCAGTTCACGCTGGTGGGGCATCACATTGTTGAGGGCATGACGCGCGAAGCGATGATCGCCGGCTATACCACCGGCCTGATGCGCATCGCCCCGATGCTGGAAGCCGCCGGCATCACCGCGCTGGTAGAGCCGTTCAATACCGTCAATCACCTAAATCATTTGCTGAACGGCTGGCAGCCGGCCTACGCCATGGTCAAATCGGTGAACTCGCCGCGCGTCAGGCTGCTCTGGGACTTCTATCATATGCAGCTGGAAGACGGAGACCTGATCCAGAAATTCAAGGCGGGGCTGGACCAGGTGGGGTATATTCAGATCGGCGATGTGCCGGGGCGGCATGAGCCGGGCACCGGCGAGATTAATCACGCCAATCTGCTCCATGCCATCCGCGCCAATGGCTATAAAGGCAAGATTGGGCTGGAATTCATGCCGCTGAACGACAATTGGCGCAACGCTGTCAAGGCTGTTGCCGGGCTGGATACCAATGCCTGACCTGCTAGAGTCTCTGAACACTGTCGAGGGAAGCGGTATGAATATCGTCGCGCTTGTTCTGGTCGCCCTGGCGGCGATCATCCTGATACGGGCCATCAAGATCGTGCCGCAGGGCCGCGAATTCACGGTGGAGCGGTTCGGTCGCTACACCCGCACTCTCAAGCCGGGCATCGCCTTCCTGACCCCGTTTGTTGAAGCGGTGGGCCGGCGCGTCAACATGATGGAGCAGGTGCTGGACGTGCCCCAGCAGGATGTCATCACCAAGGACAACGTCTCGGTCCGTGTGGACGGCATCGTCTTCATCCAGGTGATGGACGCCTCCCAGGCCGCCTATCGGGTGGATAATCTGAATTACGCCATTACCCAATTGTCCCAGACCAACCTGCGCACCGTGGTCGGATCGATGGACCTGGACGAGGTGCTGTCGCAGCGCGACCAGATCAACACGCGGCTGCTGTCCACCATCGACCATGCCACCAATCCCTGGGGCGTGAAGGTGACGCGCATCGAGATCAAGGATCTGGTGCCGCCGCCCGACATCACCAATGCCATGGCCCGCCAGATGAAGGCCGAGCGCGAACGCCGTGCCGTGCTGCTGGAAGCCGATGGCGAGAAACAGGCCGCGATCACCCGCGCCGAAGGCGCCAAGCAGGCCGCCATTCTGGAAGCCGAGGGCCGCCGCGAAGCCGCCTATCGTGATGCCGAAGCGCGTGAGCGCGAGGCTGAGGCCGAAGCCAAGGCCACCGCAATGGTGTCGGACGCCATTGCCAAGGGCGATGTCAACGCCATCAATTACTTCGTCGCCCAGAAGTATGTGGCGGCTTTCGCCGAGCTGGCCCGCAGCCCGCAGCAAAAGACCGTCATCGTTCCGGCCGACATGGCCGGCATCACCGGCTCCATCGCCGGCATCGGCGAGCTGATCAAAACCATCGGGAGCGACGGGCCCAAGGGCGGTGCACCGCAGTCGCCGCGCCGCGGTTCTTCCGTTCCCATCGTGGGTGGCTGAGATGGAGTGGCTGGTGCAAAATCCGCTGGCGCTCTGGCTGGTGATTGCGGCTGTGCTGCTGGCATTCGAAGTCGGCACCGGTTCGGGATGGCTGCTATGGCCGACGGGCGCGGCGGCGCTGACCGGCCTGGCCGCTTCGGTCTTCCAGCTGGATATGCAGATACAGTTGGTGGTCTTCGCGCTCCTGACCATCGCCACCGCCCTGGCCGGCCGCCGCTTCTTTCCGCGGACTACCGCGGTGGGGGGCGACATCAACGACACCATGACACGGCTGGTGGGCGCACAGGGCGTGACGGCCGAGGATTTCCACAATGGGCGCGGCCGGGTCTTCGTGGACGGCAAGGAATGGTCCGCCAAGCTGGACAATGACGGCGCGCTGGCTGCCGGCGCCCCGGTGGTGGTGGTCGGTGTCGGGGGTTCCCGTCTGACCGTGCGGGCGCGCTAGCCCGGTAAGATCAGCTTTCGCTGTTCCACAAGCAACTCCTCCACCCGCAGCGCTTGCACCCGCGCGATATTACCGTGCGTGATCCAGTCTGCCTGCTCTGCCCATGCGGCAGGGGAGTCAATTAAGGCAGGGGCGCCGCGGAGCGGAATTAGGTCACAGCGTGCGTGGGTGCTATCCTGCCCCATGACAGACCCCAGCATTCGCCGCGAGGCCGCCGAGTATCGTGGCTATTCCCTGCAGGTGACTTTTGACTCGCCGCAGTGGCAGGTGATCATTGCCCCCCTGCTGGGCGACAGGCCGCAACCCGCGGCCGGGAAGCAGACCATCAAGGGGTGGGACGAAGACGAAACCGTGAAGCGCGCGAAAATGCGGATCGATCTGCTGATCGAAAGTCCCAGC
>JBBSKJ010000414.1:0-2372 GCA_038256475.1 Micropepsales bacterium
GGCAGCGGCGAAAGCAAGACGGCGTTTCTTCTTGGCTGTCATCTAATGGTGTCCGCCACCGTGCAGGATCTGATCGGCGATGCCGGTATCATATCCCAGGCCTTCGGGCGTCAAAGCGATCTGATGGGGCCATTCGCACTTGATCAAGCCCTTGCGCGACAGCGCGTTCCACACCTTCTCATTTTCCAGGCCGGTGGCATCGCTGCCCCGCACGGTGGCATCGCCCAAATGAAAATGGTCACCATGGGCATGGGGGAACTGGGTAATGGCGGTATCACCTTCCGGGGTCTGGGCCGCCGCGCCGGGAATCCGCGCGATCGCCTGCAGCAGGGTCAGGGTGCGCAGCTGCAGCGGGTTCAGCTTGGACGGATTGATTTTCGGCGGCATGCAAGACCTGAAAAATGAAGCGGCCGGACCTTAACAGTCCGGCCGCTTCACTAGCAAAGACCAGTTTGACGCGCGTTAGCGGTGACGCCTGCCGCCATGAAACCCGCGATAGCCACCACGGAACCCGCGGTTATTGCCCCAGCCGCTATGGCCGCCGAACCCAAAGCCCAGCGAGATGCTGGGGCCAAAATAGGGCGCGGCATAGCCATAGGGCTGGTAATAAGGGCGATAGTAATAAGGCGCGGGCGGCGGGCCATAGGCATAGCCAGGGCCATAGGCATAGCCAGGGCCATAGTCCCCGCCATAGCCACCATACCCGCGGACATAGTCATAAGCCGGACGGTCGTCATAATTGTAGGCGGATCGCGTACCGCTGTCGGCCTGGTGCATGCAAGCGTAATAGGCGGCGGAATAATCTGCCTCCACATCACGCGCGGCCTGGCGGGCATTGTCCGCACCGACCGCGGTGCCGGCCAGAAGACCCGCGCCGGCGCCGATCGCAGCGCCGGTTCCGGCATTGCCGCCGGTGGCGCCGCCAATGATGGCGCCCAGCGCGGCGCCGCCCAAGGTGCCGCCGATGCTGCCACGCGCCTGTTCATCGCGCGCCGCGTCGCGCGGCGTGGTGTAACCGGTGCGGGCCGCCGCATCGCGACGGCAGAAGATATCGCGGTCACGCTGCTGGTCGGCCGTGGCCTGTGCCTGGCGATTGGCCTGGCGCTCGGAAACCGGCGGGCCGTAATCGCGGTCATTATCGTCATAGCGGTCATTGTCATAGTCCGGCGCGTTGCGCGCGCTGTCGGACAGATTGGCGGGCGGCTGGGTCGCCGGCTGCGCCAGCGCGGTGCCGCCCAGAAGGGCGACCGTCATGGCGGCAATAAGCGGTGTGCGGAACATTGGAACGTCTCCGAAAGAAATTCTTCTTGCCCCTTCGCAAGGTAAGTAGGAAACGACGCGAAACGTTCAATGTCTATTGGAATATTTCACCAGGAACCGGCGCCCGTTCATCCACCGTTCAGGCTGGATTTGAAACCTTCAAGCCTAGGCAGCGGCGGCTGCCGGCGGCGAAACCGCCAATCAAAACACCAAGCTGTTGCTATGCAGCGGCAGCTTGTGCGGCCTTACCACGCCGCCGCATCATCGCCGCCTCCTCGTCACTGAACAGGATGGCGGTGAGTTCCGCGCACAGTTCGAACTGCGCATTGACGATTTCGGCGTTCGCTGTGCTGCCCTTCATCGCCTTGACCACGTCTTCATTGTACCGCTTGAGCGTGGTGCAGAGGTCTTCGTAGGTGGTTTTCTGCTTGGCGGCGAAAGAGGCGGCGGCTGCGAAGTTGCGGCTGCCCGCCACCAGGCGCGCATAGCGCTTGGCCATGTCATGCTTCTCCGCGCCGGTAGGGCGCGAGAAATCGGCGCCGGTGCCCTTGGCCATCGGCAAGGCGGCGTTGAACTCTCTCGGCGCGCGGTCCATGAAACCTTCCATCACCTTGCCGATCTCCACGCGCTCGGCCAGCAGGCGTTTGCCCCATTCGCCGTCGCGCTTGAGTTCGATTTCCTTGACGATATGGCTGGAAAGATCGGCGAAGGTCCGGACCTCCTGCATCAGCGCATCAGCGTCGAACAAGGGATGGCGCGTCTGCTGGATCGAGGTCTTCAGCGCGTCCATGCGGTCAAACAGGATTTCGCCCACCAGCCCCATGTCGGTCTTGGAAATCAAGGTTTCGTCATTCTTGCGCGAGATCATCATGGGCAGACGCAGCGCTTCCCAGGGACGGCTCAGCCGGCTCATGGTGATCACCGCGACATAGGGTGCCGCATCGGGCTGGGTTGCGATCAGCGCGTCATAAACCCCGCGCACGTCCCACAGCAACGACTCGTTGAAGGATGGCACCGGGCGGGGCAGCAGCGCCGCGAGTGTCTCGACGATCTCGCCCACCGACAGCAACAGCGCCATTTCATCGGCGTCTTCCACCGCCAGGGCGTCGCCC
>JBBSKJ010000415.1:0-2371 GCA_038256475.1 Micropepsales bacterium
CTGTCTTGCCCGCAAGCCGGCCTTCGATACCGCCCGCGCCATCCTCGCCTATGACGACAAAAGCCGCGGCGCCATTCTGGCGCTGAAACATGCCGACCGGCTTGATCTGGTGCCGGGCTTTTCCCGCTGGCTGGCGCGCACGGGGCGGGCCAGCCTTGCCGATTGCGATCTTATCGTTCCGGTGCCGCTGCATCGCTGGCGGCTCTGGCAGCGGCGTTACAACCAGTCCGCCGAGCTGGCGCGGAAGCTGGCGGCGGATTGCGGCTTGGCCGCCGATCCTTTTGTGCTGGTCAGAAGCCGCGCCACGCCAAGCCAGGGCGCCATGGCCTCGGCCAAGGCGCGCCGCCGCAATGTCCAGCGCGCCTTCCAGGTTCCTGATCCGGCCAGGGTGGCGGGCAAACGCGTCCTGCTGCTGGATGACGTTCTGACCACCGGCGCAACCGTGGAAGCCTGCGCCCGGGCGCTGAAACGGGCGGGCGCGACGCGCGTTCACGTTCTGGCGCTGGCGCGCGTTGTGAAGGCGTCGGACATGCTTATATAGGAATGGAAGATAGTTGAGTCTGTCATGAAGACCGTCCGCATTTATACAACGCCCTTCTGCCCCTACTGCGTGCGCGCCAAGTCGCTGCTGAAGAAGAAGGGCGCGGAATTCGAAGAGATCGACATTTTCACGGACGCGGGCGCGCGCGAGGAGATGCAGGCCAATAGCGGCGGCGCGCGCACCGTGCCGCAGATCTTCATTGGCGACACCCATGTCGGCGGCTGCGACGAGTTGTATGTCCTGGAAAGGGACGGCAAGCTTGACGGACTTCTGGCCTAGTTTGCCTGTTTTTCAGGCTACTCGTGGCTGGACAAAACATGGCGGCGAACCGAATAATGCCGCGCAATGAATTCCAGAACCGGGAAGGGACACCATGAGAAAGATTCTGCTCGCCGTCACCTCGCTGATGCTCGCAATGCCGGCCATGACTGTCATGGCCCAGGTCAATCCCGCCCCGACGATCGCACCCCCACCCACGCCTGCAGAGTTGAAGCTGCCGCGTCCGCCGCGCGAGCGCGGCATTTCCACCGCCCTGGCGATTGAAGCCGCCCAGGCCGCCAATGCGTCCTGCCAGGCCAGCACCTACAAAACCACCACGCTGGTCACCGACTCTGTCGGCGTGCCGATCGTGGTGATCTCCAATGACGGCGCCGCCGCCATCACCCAGCGCATTGCCATGACCAAGGCCCAGGCGGTGCTGAAATACGGCACCAGCAGCGGCGAAGTCGTGGCCAAGGTCGGCAAGGACACGGCGCTGGCCGCCGAGATCAAGGCCAATCCGATGATCGAAACCGCCCGTCCCGGCGCCTATCCGATAAAGGCGGGCAATGACCTGGTCGCCATCATCTCGGTGTCGGGCGCGCCCGGCGGCGACAAGGATGAAGTCTGCGCCCAGGCCGGGATCGCCAAGATACAGGACCGCGTGAAATAGGCATGACGGTATTGCGGGCGGGTTCTTTCAAGGCGGCATGTGTTCAGCTGCGTTCCACCGACGATGTCGCGGAGAATATCCGCGATACCGTGCGGTGGGTGCGGGAAGCCGCCGCCCGGGGCGCCACATTCATCGCCACGCCGGAAAACACCACCCTTATGGCGCCTGACGGCGGCGCCAAGCTGGCCCAGAGTTTTGACGAGGCGCATGATCCGGGGCTGCCGGTTTTCGCCGCCTTGGCCAAAGAGCTGAAGGTCTGGCTGCTGATCGGCTCGCTGGCCATCAAGGTCAGCGACAGCAAGACCGCCAACCGGTCCTTTCTGTTCGCGCCGGACGGCAGCGTCCGCGCCCGCTACAGCAAGATCCATCTGTTCGATGTGCAGCTGGCCTCCGGCGAAAACTATCGTGAGTCCAACACGGTGGCGGGCGGGGGCGAGGCCGTGGTGGCCGACACGGATATGGGCAAGATTGGCCTCAGCATTTGCTACGACCTGCGCTTTCCGCAGCTGTATCACAAGCTGGCGCAGAAGGGCGCGTTCCTCTTCACAATCCCGTCGGCCTTCACCGTACCTACCGGCAACGCCCATTGGCATGTGCTGCAACGGGCGCGTGCGATCGAGAATGGCGCTTTTGTCATCGCCCCGGCGCAGGGCGGTACTCATGCCAATGGCCGCAAGACCTATGGCCACAGTTTGATCATCTCGCCCTGGGGGGAAGTGCTGGCAGAAGCGGGAACCGAGCCCGGTTTGATTGTCGCGGATATCGACCCCGCGCTGGCGGCCGATGCCCGCGCCAAAGTTCCCAATCTGCAGCATGATCGCGAGTTCGCCGGCCCCTAGCGCGGGTCTTTTGCCGATTGGCGGCGTCGCTCGTCGCTCATGGGTTTTGTCACCCACATC
>JBBSKJ010000416.1:0-2370 GCA_038256475.1 Micropepsales bacterium
GCCCGGCCGCGAAGCCTATCCGGGCGACGTGTTCTATCTGCATTCGCGCCTGCTCGAGCGCGCTGCCAAGCTCAACGACGACAATGGCGGCGGTTCGCTGACCGCGCTGCCGATCATCGAGACGCAGGCCAACGACGTGTCGGCCTATATTCCCACCAACGTGATTTCGATCACCGACGGCCAGATATTCCTCGAGACCGACCTGTTCTATCAGGGCATTCGTCCGGCGGTGAACGTCGGCATCTCGGTGTCGCGCGTGGGCTCGTCGGCGCAGATCAAGGCGATGAAGACCGTCGCCGGCCCGATCAAGGGCGAACTCGCCCAGTACCGTGAAATGGCGGCCTTCGCCAAGTTCGGTTCCGACCTTGATGCCTCGACCCAGAAGATGCTGGCGCGCGGCGAGCGCCTGACCGAGCTGCTCAAGCAGCCCCAGTACAAGCCCTTCGCGGTCGAAGAACAGGTGGCGGTGATTTACGCCGGCACCCGCGGCTATCTCGACCCCTTCCCCACCGCCCGCGTTGGTGCGTTCCAGACCGCGCTGCTGTCCAAGCTGAAGTCGAGCTACCCGCAGTTCCTGGAAGGCATCCGCAAGGAAAAGGCGCTTTCGCCCGATCTGGAAAAGATGCTGAAGGACGCGCTGGCCGAAGTCTCCAAGACCTTCGCCTAAAGGTACTTTTTAAAAGGAAGATGGGCGCCCGATGGCATCCGTAAAGGAAATGCGAACCCGGATCGGAAGCGTGAAGTCCACGCAGAAGATCACCAAGGCGCTGCAGATGGTGGCGGCGGCGAAGCTGCGCCGCGCCCAGCTGGCCGCCGAAGCGGCGCGCCCCTATGCGCGCGGCATGGCGAATGTGATCACCAATCTCGCGGCGGGCGTTTCGGGCCCCTCCGCGCCGCTGCTGCTGGCCGGCACCGGCAGCGACAAGCGCCATCTGGTGATCGTCGCCACGTCCGACCGCGGCCTGGCCGGCGGTTTCAACTCCGGCATCGTGCGCGCCGCGCGCGAGAAGATCTCAGGCCTGATCGCCGAAGGCAAGGACGTCAAGATCATCACCATCGGCCGCAAGGCGCGCGACCAGCTCAAGCGCAATTTCGGCAACCGCTATATCGAAAGCTATGAAGTAGGCCTCAAGGCGCCCGGCCTGGCGCTAGTCAAGCCGATCGCGAGCCGTGTGCTGGACGCCTATACCAATGGCGAATTCGACGTCGTCACGTTGGTCTATTCCTCCTTCAAGTCGGTGGTCACCCAGACCCCGACCGTGCGCCAGCTGATCCCGGCGCAGGTGGAAGCCGGCAGCGGCCCGGCGCCGTTTTACGATTACGAACCCGACGAAGACACGATCCTGGAAGCCCTGCTGCCCCAGAACATCTCTGTCCAGATCCTGACCGCCATGCTGGAAAACCAGGCCGGCTTCTTCGCCGCCCAGATGACGGCGATGGACAATGCCACGCGCAATGCGGGCGACATGATCAAAGCCCTCACCATCCAGATGAACCGTACCCGTCAGGCGCAAATCACCAAGGAGCTGATTGAAATCATCTCCGGCGCCTCTGCCGTCTAAAGGAAAGAACAGACCATGAGCACCAAGACCAATGCCAAGGGTAAACTCCTCCAGGTGATCGGCGCCGTCGTCGACGTCGCCTTCGAGAATGGCGAACTGCCGGCGATCCTGAACGCGCTGGAGACCAAGAACGTCGACGCCAAGACCGGCAAGGAAGTCCGCCTGGTGTTCGAAGTGGCGCAGCATCTGGGCGAAAACGCCGTGCGCGCCATCGCCATGGACACCACCGAGGGCCTGACCCGGGGCCAGGAAGTCATCGACACCGGCGCGCCCATCCGCGTCCCCGTGGGCCCCGCCACCCTGGGCCGCATCATGAACGTGATCGGCGAGCCGATCGACGAAGCCGGCCCGATCAGCCAGGCCAACATGTCGTCCATCCACCGCGAAGCCCCGACCTTCGCCGAGCAGGCGGGCGCCACCGAAATCCTGGTCACCGGCATCAAGGTCATCGACCTGCTCTGCCCCTACACCAAGGGCGGCAAGATCGGCTTGTTCGGCGGCGCCGGCGTCGGCAAGACCGTCACCATGCAGGAACTGATCAACAACATCGCCAAGGCCTATGGCGGCTATTCGGTGCTGGCTGGCGTCGGCGAACGCACCCGCGAAGGCAACGACCTCTATCACGAGATGATCGAGTCCAACGTGAACGTCGATCCCAAGAAGAACGGCTCGACCGAAGGCTCCAAATGCGCCCTGGTCTATGGCCAGATGAACGAGCCGCCGGGAGCACGTTTCCGTGTGGGACTGACTGCATTGACTGCAGCCGAGTATTTCCGCGATGAAGAAGGAAGGGACGTTCTTCTTTTTA
>JBBSKJ010000417.1:0-2362 GCA_038256475.1 Micropepsales bacterium
GGCAAGGTCGGCGGCGCCGGCCAGGAAAACATCGTCGCCGATGGAGGGGAAATGCGCCACGCCGCGCTGGAAACCTTCGGGCACGACTTCGCCCACCAGGATCAGTTCCAACACGGTCTTCTCGCCGCGCTGGCCGGCCTGCACCGCCATGCCGGAAATGATGCCGACCACGCTGGCATCCTGGGCGCTGATCTTGGCCAGCGATCCGATTTCGGTGCGGGCTGCAGGCTGGCCGGGAATGTGCGGCGCCAACTCGACTTGTGTGCTGCATCCCACCACGGAGATGACGCGGCCGATGCATTGCGCGGTGGTTGGCGCGGGACGCGGCGTGGCGCGGCGTTCCGCAGCGGGCGCTATCGGCGCGGGTGAAACAACGGGCGCCGGGCGCGGCTGCATCTGTGGCTGCGGCGCGGCAGGCTGCGGCGGACGCGCCATGACAGGCTGGGCTTGCGGCGGCATGGGCGGACGCGCCGCCGGTGGGGGCATCGATTGGGCGGAAGCCTGCACGGGCGGCGGTGCGGGCGCGGGGGGCGCGGCGGGGCGCGCTTCGGCAGTCGATCGCCACAACTCGTTCACGTGTCCGGCCCTGTTCTGAAATGGACGGACAGTATTGAGCCGGGCTGGTTAAGACGGCTTGAAGGAACCATGGGCGGGCGCCGGCTCGGCGCGCCGCGGCAACTTTGCGTTAACCAAAAAACCTAGTTGGACGCCTTGCCCAGGTTCACGGCCATATCGCTCAGATGCGAGATCAGGGTGCGGACATTGCCGTTGTTCTGACCCAGGAAATTGACGAACTGGTCGCGCTGGGCCAGCGACAGCCAAACGCCTTCATAGGCCACATCCACCAGCACCGGCTTGCCACCATCGGTACGCACCCGGAAATCCACCGCCGCCGGCTGCTGGCTGCTGCCCGGATCGATCAGCTGGGTATGAACGACGAAGTCGGTGGGATTGCGCTGGGTGGAACCGGTCACCTTGAGCGTCTGGTTGGTGTATTTGGAAAAATAGGTCTGGTAGGCGGCGCTGGCATAATTCTGGAAGGCGGCGGCGAAGGCGTCGATATCGGCCGGCGATGCGGTGTTGCGATACTGGCCCAGCGTGTAGAGCGCGATGCGGCGGGTATCCACCAGCCTCAGCAGCAGGGTCTTGAACTGGTCGCTGCGCTGGGCGGCGGAAAGCTTCTTGTCCCGCAGGATCTCCAGGCCTTTCTGGATATTGTCGCCGACGAAACTCTCAGCGGGCGTGGCAGCCGCCGCGGGAGACGTCACCAGCATCGGCGCGGCCAGCGCCATGGCAAAGGCCAGCACGGTGCGGCGCACCAGCGGCATGGAAAAGGAGGGGAGGGACATGGGTCGATCTCTGGAGTTTGGGCGATGTTGCTGGGTTGCTATGGCAAGTTCAAGGCAGGAAAGAGACTTATTATACGAGGGATTCGTACGCTTTTAAGTCGCTGGCGGATCATCAGAAATCGGGCAATCCCGCCGGATCCGGCTTCTGGCCGTTGCGAATCTGTTCGTCCCGGTACTGGCGGTAGAAGCTGCGCAGCGAGGAATAATAGTCGATCGAGGTCCGCTGGATATCCAGCAGGGTCTGATAGTTCTGGGAGCGCAGGTCCAGGATGGTGAAATAGGCCCGGCCCGCCGCCCACCAGACATGCTGCTTCATGGGAATCAGGTTGGTGGGATCGATCGCCCAGTCGGTGGCCAGCCCCAGCGCATCGCGCGGATTGCTGGGCCCGAAAAAGGGCAGCACCAGATAGGGCCCTTCCTGGACCCCATGCACCGCCAGCGTCTGGCCCATGTCTTCGCGGTGCGGCGGCATGCCCAGCGTGACGGCGGGATCGAAGAAACCGCCCAAACCAAAGGTCGAATTGATCACGATGCGGCCCAGCGCATGGCCGGCCCTGGTAGTCTCGCCCTGAAGCACGTCATTGACGAAGATGATGGGCAGCGACAGGTGACCCAGGAAATTGTGCACCCCGCGGCGGCCCGCCGGCGGAACCGCCAGGAAATAGAGACCGACCGTGGGAATGACGAAGTATTTGTCCACCTGGCGGTTGAACGCCATGACCTCGCGGTTGGTCTTTTCATAGGGATCGTTGGCGGCCAGGGCTTCCGGGCTGGGCGGGGTGGAAGCGCAGGCGGCCAGGAGCTGACAAAACGCCAGCCCGCACAGCCCCAATCTCAGTCTGCGACGCATTTTCGACCCAAACCCCAATAATCCGGGGTTTTGCCGGTTTTGGGGACGCAAATCCAGACCCCTTGCAGCCGCAGCCTGCCTGAGCATATAAAGATATGTTTATATGTGAGATGACACCTTGGACCGGCTGGTATCCATGCTGCGTGCCGCGGGCGACCCCACC
>JBBSKJ010000418.1:0-2352 GCA_038256475.1 Micropepsales bacterium
CCTTTGTCGCACCCGGCCTTGTGGCGACCGGCGATATCGGCAAGCTCGATGACCAGGGCAACCTCTTCCTGCTGGGACGCAAGAAGGAACTGATCATCACGTCCGGCGGACAGAAGATACACCCCGAAGTGATCGAGCAGGAACTCAATTGCTGCCCCGATGTCGCGCATTCGGTGGTTTTCCTCAAGCCCCATGCCGCGCACCTCACCTGCATCGTCGCGCTGAACCATCCCGGCGACCAGGATGCCAAGCCCCGCGTCAAGAAGTTCGTCGAAAGCCTGAAGTCCACCAAAAAGGCGTCGCAGTTCGTCGAGGTGATCTTCGCTGACCAGCCCTTCACTGCCGAAAACGGCATGTTGCGGCCCAACCTGAAGATCGATCGCAAGCGGATCGTGGCCCAGTACGGCGTTTAGCCAGTACGGCAGCTAGTCAGTATGGCGGCTAGTCAGACGCGGACGGTTGCGCCGCCCGGCGCACCTTGTGACAAAGCCATACCAGCGCCACTGCCAGCAAAGACAGCCAGGCCGACAGGGTGAAGATATCGATCGACGCCAGCAGATAGGCCTGGCCGACCATCTCGTTGGTCAAGGCGGCTTTCCCCGCCATATCCGAAAATCCCAGCCCCTGCATCGCCGACAGCGCCTGGTTGAACACCGGAGCATATTCGGTGGTGAAATCCGCCAACCGGCTCTGATGCAGTGCCTCGCGCCGGTCCCACAGGGTCGTGACGATGGAAACCGAAAAGCCGGCGGCGATGATGCGGGCAAAATTCGACAGGCCGGACGCCGAAGGCACCTGGGCTTGCGGCACATCGTCCAGCAGCAGGCTGACCACCGCGATGAAGAAGGTGGCGTTGGCGATGCCTTGCACCATCAAGGGCAGCGCGATCGCCCAGAAACTGGCGTCCGCCGTCAACCCGGCGCGCATGAAATAGGACAAGGCGGAAGCCAGGAAGGCGACAGAGGCGATCAGGCGGGCATCCACCCGCCCCATCGCCCGCGCCGCGGCGGGGGTCAGCAGCACCGCAACCACGCCGGTGGGCGCCGTCACCAGTCCCGCCCAGGTGGCGGTGTAGCCCATATGGGTCTGAAGCCAGAGCGGCATCAGCAGCATGTTGGCCAGGAACACGCCATTGCCCAGGCAGAAGACGATGGTGCCCACGGTAAAGTTGCGGCTTTTGAACAGCGACAGATCGACGATGGGATGCTCTTCGGTCAGTTCCCAGATCACAAAGGCCACAAAGCCGATCACGGCAACGATTCCCAGCACCACGATCTGGGTGGAGGCGAACCAGTCGGCATTCTTGCCGGTGTCCAGCATCACCTGCAGCGCACCGGCCCAGATCACCAACAGGCCCAGCCCCACGCCGTCGATAGGCAGCTTGGCTGTGGGCGTCTCGCGTCCGGCCAGGCCGTTCCAGCACAGGAAGGTCACCAAAAGGCCGACCGGCACATTGATCAGGAATATCCAGCCCCAATCCCAGGAATCGGAAATATACCCGCCCAGCAGCGGGCCGCAGATCGGCGCCACCAGGGTGGTGATCGACCAGATGCCCAGGGCGGTGGCGCGGCGGCTGTGGGGAAAGATGGACAGCATCAGCGCCTGGGAGCCCGGAATAACCGGGCCTGACACAGCGCCCTGCAGGGTGCGGAAAAAGACCAGCGATTCCAGATTCCAGGCGATGCCGCACAAGAATGACGCGATGGTGAAACCCAGGATCGAGACCAGGAAGACCCTGACCACGCCATAGCGGTTCATCAGCCATCCGGTCAGGGGCATGGCGATGCCATTGGCGACGACGAAGGAGGTGATGATCCAGGTGGACTGATCGGTGGAAGCGCCGAGATTTCCCGCAATGGTCGGCAGCGAGACATTGGCGATGGTGATGTCCAGCACCTGCATGAAGGTGCCCAGCGCCAGCGCCAGGGCCGTGACGGCAAGCGCGCCGCCCTTCAGCGGTGCAAGCTCACCCGCCGTTTTGGCACTCAAGGGCCAGGATCACGGTTGGAAGGCTCACGGTTGGCGGCCAGGATGCGCGCGATCAGTGCGTCAACTTCGCTCGTGGAATCCGCGCCCGCTTCGCTGCGCATCACAGTGGGCGGCGCGGTGGAAACCAGGGGGCCGGACCGGTCGCGCACATCGACCCTGACCGAGGTCGAAAGGCCCAGGCGCAAGGGGTGCTGCTTCAGGTCCTTTGGATCCAGCGCGATGCGCACCGGCACGCGCTGGACGATCTTGATCCAGTTGCCGCTGGCATTCTGCGGCGGCAGCAAGGCGAAGGCGGAGCCGGAACCCGCGCCCAGACCCGCGAGCCGCCCGCGATAGACCACGCCGCTGCCATAGATATCGGCG
>JBBSKJ010000419.1:0-2350 GCA_038256475.1 Micropepsales bacterium
GTCCGAAGCATTTCGCGGCATCTCCCCCAAGCAGGCGGCTCCATGGTTCGTCTCCACAGATACCCCCGAGCAGTCGAAAGCGACCGCCGCAGCCGTAGCACCATTGTTCATGAACAGCCGGGGCGACAGGAACTGCGTGCTTGCTGGCAGGTCCTCTGTGATCTCCTGCTCGACACCGCGCCGGAAACCTCATCGACCACCCGCACCCAGACGGAGGATCCGTTCGGCGCGGCGGCAATGAACATCGTCAGCACCGGACCCGTCACCGCCACCTCTTGTCGCTCACCGACCAGATGACCGACCCGATGGTCAGCAGCGCCCCGATCACTGGCTCGATGTCGGAGGCTTGAACGTAGCCTTTGGCGACCAGAACGGTCAGCGCACCGTAGAGCAGGATCGTCGGGGCAGCGCGTGGCGCCCTCATGGCGACCATCATCAGCCACCACATGACGAAGATGACCAGCGCGTAACGGGGCGTCCAGAGCATCGGTGAAACCACGTCTGGCGTACCGGCGATCAGCGCACCCGCCGGGCCGGTGTGGGCGGTCATGCCGATGGCGGACATGCCTGTCCCGCTGCCTGCAAGGATGAACCCGGCTGCGACCACGACAGAAAGGAAAAGAGCCGCCGCCACGATGCGCCGATCATGGCGGAGAATCCGGTCCGTGAGCCGGACATCTGACATCGCCAGTCAGGCCGCGTGGTTGATGACGCCCTTGCCGGTCATGTAGACCCGGCAAATATGTGCGTGCGTGCCATGGTTCTTGGTCAACGAAATGTCGCCCGAGGTCGTTGTCGTTCCGCTAGCTACTTCGGCCTGACGATAGTGGCACCGATGCCCTATGTCCTGACCGTCACCGCGCATGGCATCCTGCGTACGCAGTTGCAGCGGTTCCTCGATTGGCTCCGCGGTGAGGCCAGGTTGACGCGACAGAGGTTGCTTCGCGCTACGGCTGACAACCAGAGTAGACCGGAGGGGCAAATCGCTTCCTGAATTTCTGGCCCGTTCAACCGGTCACATTAACGATTTTCTACCTTCCCACCGGTTCCTGCTGATGCAGCTCGCGCGATCTTCGCGTGCATCATTCTCCCAGCCCTCCGTCTTCTGTGCCGCCGACAGCAGAAGCTCGGCCAGCGCCTCCAGAATTGCGGGTGTTGATGGTGCCGCCGGAGGGCGGTTGCGGGGATCGTCCAGGGCCAGGCAAAACTGATCCTGCTGCGGGTGGGTTCGGGCGCGACGGGGCATGCATATCCTCCTCTGGAATCACTGTTCCAGAGCATGGCGCAACCTCAGAATAACGCATCAGCTCCAAGGTTCGGGCCAACGTCTCAAGCGCCGCGAGCGCGACAAGTGGGGGCCCGCTGTCCAACCGCGCACAATAGGCGGGATCGCACATCCTGGGCGGCAAAGTTCGGAAGAAACCGGGCCGGTCCTATACCAGGATCGAGCCAGCCCCTTGCCGCCGGCCACCATCGCGGGCGCGCAGCACCCGGCCAAAAAGCGGATGCCATGGATACTCGATCCGCAATTCCCGTTCTTTGTATGCTGAATGATTGCCGATTTGGCGATCTGGTCAAGAACTTGTGGCATGATGGCGTAGGCATGTCGCTTTATCTGAAACGCCTGGAAGCGGGCAAGTTCATCTGGCCCGTGAGCCGGTCGGGCGAAGCGGTTCAGGTCTCGGCAGCGCAGTTAGGTTATCTTCTGGAGGGTATTGATTGGCGCAATTCACGCTGGACACAACGCCCTGCAAAGGCTGGATAATTTACGCTAAACCGCCTGTTTTTGTTGGTATTTTGTGGCCCTGGCTGGTAAATATCGACCATGTCGAATGCCACTTTCGAACTCACCAGATTGTCTGACGTCAGCGCCCATGGAACAGTTTAGCATGATTGCGTAGCGGAGGGTTTGCGGCTCATCTTAACCCTAGATGGAGTTAAAGATGATGAAGAAACCCGTGACGACGAAGGCGCCTGCTGAGCAGGTTGTGAAGGACATCCGGCGCGCCACGCGCAAGCTGCATTCGTCCGAGGAGAAGATTCGGATCGTTCTTTCCGGCCTTCGTGGTGAGGACAGCATTGCCGAACTGTGCCGCAAGGAAGGGATCGCCCAAAGCCTGTATTACAGGTGGTCGAAGGAGTTCCTTGAGGCAGGCAAGAAGCGGCTGGCTGGGGATACGGCCCGTCAAGCCGCAGCTACCACGAGAGCATCGGCAATCTGACACCGGCCGACGTCTTCTGTGGTTGCCGCCCGTGATGCAAGTGACTTTTGACCCTATTGGGCATGTGATCGAAGGCGGTCTTCTGTCAGGCCTCAATTTGCGGCGCATTCAGAAGCCGCGGGCCGGTA
>JBBSKJ010000420.1:0-2335 GCA_038256475.1 Micropepsales bacterium
GCCCATCATCAGGAATACTTCCATGGGGAAGCTGGTGGTGCGTTCCATCGTCTTCAGGCCCAATCGCGTCAGCAGCGCGCTGAGCGAATCAAAATCGAATTAGTTGAGATGGTGCGGCGGGGCCACCCACCAGTCACCGGTGTTCATGGCGCCGCGCGCCGCGATCTGCAAGGGCGAAAAGTCATTGGGCACACCGACGCACAGCACGCCGCCTTTATCCAAAAGGCCGATAGCGTTGCGCAAAATCACAATCGGATCGGGTATATGCTCCAGCACGTTGGTCAGGTTGACGGCGTCGAAGCGGCCCAGGGCTGCGGCGCAGTCCTTGTTGAACAGGCCTTCTGTGACGTTGATGCCAAGACCCTGCGCATGGGCGGCGGCCTGGCGCGACGGCTCGATGCCGCTCACATCCCAGCCGCGCTTTTTGGCGGTGGCCAGAAAGAATCCGGGGCCGCAGCCGATATCCAGCAGGCGGCGCTGGTCGGCCGGCAGATGTTTTTCGAAAATCTCCAGCCGGTCGTTCTGCGCAAGTTCGAACCAGGCCTGATCCTCGCCGGCATGGGCGATGAAGTTGGGTTTTTCTTCGCTGTAATAGTTTTCGCGATATTCGCGTTCCAGCACATCCGGATCGGGCAGCGGCAGTGCATGCTTAAAGCCGCACTCGAAGCATTCGATGATATCGTGGCTTTTCGCCTGGGCGACGCGCGGGCCGTTGTGCCGGCCGTCCTGCAAAAATTCCGAAGGCGATGCCGCGTGGCTCATGGTGCAAGTTCCATCCCGTTAACCGCTTCTTAGCCATACGCTCTTTAGATTTGGTTAAATGGAACAGCCCGTCTTCATCGCGGAAGCCTCCAGCAATCACGGACGTGACCTGGATCGCGCACGCGCGTTTGTCGACGCGGCGGCGGATGCCGGCTGTGATGCGGTGAAGTTCCAGCTGTTCAAGATCGATCGCATGTTCGCGCCGGAAATCCTGGCGCAAAGCCCCAAGCACCGGGCGCGCAGCGAATGGGAATTGCCGCTGGACCATCTGGGACCGCTGGCCGAACACTGTTCGGCGCGGAAAATCCAGTTTTCCTGCACCCCTTTCTATATCGAAGCGGTGGCCGAACTGGCGCCCTTCGTGGATTTCTACAAGGTTGCGTCCTACGAGCTCTTGGTCACCGGCCTGCTGAAAGCCTGCGCCGCCAGCGGCAAACCCGTGGTGCTGTCCACCGGCATGGCGACGGTGGACGAGATCGCCGGCGCCGCCGGCACCCTGATTGCGGCGGGCGCCGCCGACATCACCCTGCTGCACTGCGTCTCGGCCTATCCCACGCCTGCGGTCGAAGCCAACCTGTCCGCCATCCAGCAATTGCGCGACATGACCGGATTGAAAGTGGGCTGGTCCGATCACACCCGCCGCCCGGCGGTGATCGAACGCGCGGTGCATCGCTGGAACGCAGCGGCCGTCGAATTCCATCTCGATCTGGACGGCGAGGGCGCGGAGTATGCCGCCGGCCATTGCTGGCTGCCCGAGGAAATCGCCCCGGTCATCGCCCGCATCCGCGAATCGGCGGTTGCCGATGGCAGCGGCTTCAAGGGGCCACAGCCCAGCGAATTGTCCGACCGCGACTGGCGCGCCGATCCCGCTGATGGCATGCGCCCGCTGCGGCACATGCGCCTGTCCTATCGCGGAGAAGCGGCGTGAGCACGACCTTCGCCAGAGAGAATATCCGTGTCGTCGCGGTGATCCAGGCCCGCATGGGTTCGACGCGCCTGCCCGGCAAGGTGCTCAAGCCCATCGCCGGCCAGCCGCTGCTCTGGCACATCGTCCATCGCCTGAAAAAATGCCGGCTGCTGGAAGACATTGCGGTCGCCACCACCACCAATCCCGCCGATGAAGCAATCGTCGAATGGTGCAACGCCCATGACGTCATCGTGGTGCGCGGCCCGGAAGACAATGTGCTGGCGCGCTATGCCGGCGCGGCCGAAAAGCTGGATGCCGACCTGATCGTGCGCGTCTCGTCCGACGCGCCGTTCATCGATCCCGGCTTTGTCGATCATTTGGTTGCCACGCTGATCGAGCAGGATGGTGACTATGTGCTGATGGAAGAAGGCGCCGAATGCGCCCATGAAGGCGTCGATCCTTTCAGCCGCCGCGCCCTGGACCGGCTGATGATGGATGCCGCCCATGATCCGGCGGCGCGCGAGCATGTCACCGGCTATTTCAAGCTGCATCCCGATTTTGTGAAGATCGTACGCGCCGCGCCCTATACGCCGCTGGCCAAAAAGGGTGGTCGCTTCACCATCGATACGCCCGACGACCTGGCCTTCATCGAGGCGGTGCATACGC
>JBBSKJ010000421.1:0-2324 GCA_038256475.1 Micropepsales bacterium
AGCTTGTCGAAGCATGGGGGCTCCGCCGCCCTTCGACAGGCTCAGGGCGAGGATTGGAAACAAAAAGCCCGCCGGAAATGGCGGGCTTTTTTTATGCCGATGAGTGGCGCGTTACGCCGATTCCAGCGCGATGCCGTGCTGTTCCAGGAAGGGGACCAGTTCTTCTTGCTCGAACATTTCCTTGACGATGTCGGCGCCGCCGACGAACTCGCCCTTCACATAGAGCTGGGGGATGGTCGGCCAGTTGGAATAGGTCTTGATACCTTCGCGCACGTCCGCGTCTTCCAGGACGTTCACGGCTTTGAACTTGACCCCGATGTGGGACAGGATCTGCACCGTCACCGCCGAAAAGCCGCACTGCGGAAAAGCAGGCGTGCCTTTCATGTACAGCAGCACATCATTGGTCTTCACATCGTCGGCAATACGGGCCTGAACATCGCTCATTGGGAACTCATCGCTAATCTCGGCTATGATCTAAGCATGAGGCGCCGAAGGGTCAAGGCGGCTCCCAAACGCCTGTTTTGCGATGGTTTTTGATGAATCCTGCCCTGCCGCCCACCCTTGGCGCCGCCCTGGAAACTGTGTTGGAAGGCGTACAGCGCAAGGCGCTGGCCGCGGCCGCGCAGAAGATGTCGGCAGGCTATCGGCAGGGGCAGACCTCACGCGCCATCGTCAGCCCGCAAGACGCCAGCGCCTATGCCGTGGCGCGGATGCCCGCCACCTATGCCGCCTGCGCCGCCGTGTTCGCGCGGCTGCAAGAGGCGATGCCGGAATTTTCGCCAGCGACGTTGCTGGATGTAGGGGCCGGCACGGGCGCGGCCAGCTGGGCGGCGGTGACAGCCTGGCCGCAGATCGGATCGCTGACCATGCTGGACCACAATCCGGCGCTGCGAACTTTGGCGCGGCGGCTGGCGGAAGCCGGGCCGCCCGCTTTGGCAGGCGCGGAGATTCTGGGCGGCGAGCTTGGCAGTGTGGACACCAACGCAGACCTGATCGTGGCCAGCTATGTGCTGGCCGAATTACCGGAAGACAAAGCCGCATCTGTCACGGTCGATCTGTGGCGCTGGAGCGCGTCCGCGCTGGTGCTGATTGAGCCGGGGACACCGCAGGGCTTCGCCCGCATCCGTGCCGCCCGCGCCGCGCTGATCGCGGCCGGCGCGCATGTGGCGGCGCCCTGCACCCATGACGCGGTCTGTCCCATGAGGAGCGTCGGCGAAAGCCGGAGCGACCAGAATAAAGTCGACGACTGGTGCCACTTTTCCCAGCGCCTGCCGCGCAGCCGCGATCACATGCTGCTGAAGGATGCCAGCGTGCCGTTCGAGGATGAGCGCTATGCCTATGTCGCGGTGACGCGCGAAGCAGGGCCGCGCGGTGCACGGATTCTGGCGCCGCCCCTGGAGACCAAGCCGGGCCTGACGTTCAAGCTGTGCGATGAAACGGGCTTGCTGCGGGCTGCATTTGTCGCCGCGCGCGACAAGGACGAATACCGCCGGGTGCGTAAATCCGGATGGGGAGATTTGTTCTGACTTACCACCTCACCATGACCGGGCTTGACCCGGTCATCCATCTTTGGCGCCGCGCGTCGCGCGGACTGGATGGGCGGCTCTAGGCCGCCCATGGAGGTGATGGGGATCAGTCCTTGGCGATGGTCTGGAGCTGCAAGGCATGCAGCACGCCGCCCATATTGCCCTTGAGCGCCGCATAGACCATCTGGTGCTGCGCGACGCGGCTTTTGCCTTTGAAGGCCGCCGACTTGACGGTGGCGGACCAGTGATTGTCGTCGCCGGCCAGGTCTTTCATCTCGATCTCGGCGTCCGGAAACGCCTCGCGGATGAAGCCTTCGATTTCACTGCCCTTCATGCCCATGGCTGTACCTTCAAGTTCCTTGCTGCATGCTTCGACAAGCTCAGCATGAGGATTGAGTTTAGGCCCTCACCCTGAGCTTGTCGAAGGGTGAGACGCGACCGGCGAAGCCGGACGAAATGGTCCTGCGGACCATTTCGAGCGCCGAACGCCGCGAGCTTAAGCGAGCGGCCGACGCTAGCTCAGTTGGTGACGGGGATTTCTTCCCCCGACATGAAGTTGGGGAACCAGGCTTCAAAGCCGACCTTCAGCCCCGCGATGCCGGCGCTGCTCTTGTCATCCAAGGTCAGCATGTCGCCGCCGGTCTTGCCCAGCTCGGTCACCGTGATGAAGGCGGCGCGGGCTTCCTTGACGATCTTCTCGGCCTCGACAAAGGGCGCAGCGATGACATAGCGGGCCTGGTCTTCGCCGAACCAGAAGGGAATGGCTTCGGGCAGGCTGGCAACGCCGATATTGGCGCC
>JBBSKJ010000422.1:0-2293 GCA_038256475.1 Micropepsales bacterium
CTGTGTCGGGCCGGGCGATTGCCGTGTTTCCAAGTCGCCCAAGAATCTTACCGAATATCTCTGGCTTTGCTCCAGGCATGCCCGGCTGCACAATGAATCCTGGGACTACTTCAAGGGTATGGATGACGGCGATATCCGCAAGTTCCGCGAAGAGGCGCTCACCGGTCATCGTCCGACCTGGCCCCTGGGCAAGCGCGCCGCAAAGGCGCGCATGGGCCAGAGCCCTCTGGGCAACGTGAATGACAGCCATGCGGTGTTTGCAGAGGACGACGAAACCGGCACCGTACGGCGTCCGGAGCGGCAGCTGACGCGCTTGCAGGCCATCGCCATGGACACGATGCATCTGCCCCATAACGCGACCTTGATCGAGATCAAGGCGCGGTATAAGGAACTCGTGAAGCGTTTTCATCCCGACGCGAATGGCGGCGACCGGGGCGCGGAAGAACGGCTGAAGCAGGTCATCAAAGCCTATGGCGTGTTGCGCGCCTCCGGCCTCCTCACCTGAAACGGGCCTGCCGCGCCCGCACAGCCATGCGCGGCGGCTTGCCGGATCAGACACCATGAGCATCCAACCCGAACCTCTGGCCGAAACCCTGGATCCCAGCGTCACGCCCGACACCACAGTCGATGCGGGCGAAGTTTTCGGCATTAAAACGAAGATGAAGGTCCCCGCCTTCAAGAAAGCGAACGAGCATGTGCCGGAACGCGATCCGGCCTATCGCTTCGACCGCGACACCACGCTGGCCATCCTGGCCGGCTTTGCGTTCAACCGCCGCGTCATGATCCAGGGCTATCACGGCACCGGCAAGTCCACGCACATCGAGCAGGTCGCGGCGCGGCTGAACTGGCCCTGCATCCGCATCAATCTGGATTCCCATATCAGCCGTATCGACCTGATCGGCAAGGACGCCATCGTGCTGCGCGACGGCAAGCAGCTCACGGAGTTCCGTGAAGGGTTACTCCCCTGGGCGCTGCAACGCCCAGTGGCGCTGGTGTTCGACGAGTATGACGCGGGCCGTCCCGATGTGATGTTCGTCATCCAGCGCGTGCTGGAAGTCTCCGGACGGCTGACACTGCTGGACCAGAACAAGGTGATCCACCCTCATTCCGCCTTCCGGCTGTTTTCGACCACCAACACCATCGGTCTGGGCGACACCACGGGCCTGTATCACGGCACCCAGCAGATCAATCAGGGCCAGATGGACCGCTGGAGCATCGTCACAACGCTCAATTATCTGACGCACGAAGCCGAGGAAGAAATCGTGCTGGCCAAATCGCCCAGCTACAACACGCCCGAAGGCAAGAAGACTCTTTCCGCCATGGTGCGGCTGGCTGACATGACCCGCAACGCCTTCGTCGCGGGCGATCTGTCGACCGTGATGAGCCCGCGTACCGTCATCACCTGGGCGCAGAATGCCGAAATCTTCGGCGATATCGGCTTTGCCTTCCGCCTCACCTTCCTCAACAAGTGCGACGAGCTGGAACGCGCCAGCGTGGCGGAATTCTACCAGCGCTGCTTCGGCGAGGAATTGCCGGAAAGCGCCGCCAAAGTCCTGGTGGCGTGATGCCATGTCATGGTCCGCGAATGCGGGCCACCCAGATGAAGCCCGCGCCTGGCCTGAAAGCTTCGCGGCACTTCAACTGGATGGCCCACACTCCGGTGGGCCATGACATAAGGGATATGGGATATCTCCCATGAAACCGGAGTCTCCAGCCGAACCGTTCAAGCGGGCTGTCACGGTGGCGGTGCGAAGCCTCGCGGCCGAACCCGAGCTGGAAGTCAATTTCTCCGCCGAACCGCCAACGCTCAAGGGCCTGAAGGCGCGCCTGCCCTCGCCTGCCCGCAATCTGTCGGCCCATGATGTGGCCCTGGTGCGCGGGACGGGCGATGCCTATGCCCTGCGCAGGGCCTATCACGACGAAAAAGTGAACAGCCAGTTCCGTCCCGCATCGCCGGAAGGCGCCGCCATCTTCGAAGCCGCCGAACAGGCGCGGGTGGAAGCGATCGGTTCGCTGGCGATGAAAGGTGTGAAAGCCAATCTCGCCAGCGGCCTGGAACAGCGTCTGCTCAATCGCGGACTGGGCAAGGCGCGGTCCAGGGATGACGCGCCGCTCGCCGATGTGCTGGGCCTGATGGTGCGCGAAAAGCTGACGGGTGAAAAACCGCCGCCTTCCGTCGCCGGCGCGGTGGAGCTGTGGCGGTCCTTCATCGAGGAAAAGGCGGGCGGCGATCTCGACAAGCTGGCCGATGCCCTGCGCGACCAGAAGAGCTACGCGAAACTCACCCGCACCC